>JADZAD010000099.1 GCA_020852775.1 Anaerolineae bacterium | reverse complement strand
GAGACAATCTCGCCCTGCTGCGCCCACTCCCACGCCGCCCGCGCGATCGACTGCGGGTCGAAGCCGGGGTTTTCGTAGAACGTGTTGTCTTCGGTCGCTACAGTCGCCCAGCGCAGGACGTAAGGGATCTCCTCCAGTGTAACTTCTGTGCGCCGCCCTTCATCAAACAGCTCATAGAGCATGTTGCCTTTGCGGTCGTAGATGCGCGTCACCTCAAAATCCTCGACACCCTCCATCGACTGGAGTTTCGCCATGTCCTGTTCCAGCTCGGCAGAGAGGGAGGTATAGATAATCAGGCCGATGATAGCGGCGGTCGCGGCGACCGCCGCGAAGCCCATCGCACCTATCGCCAGTACGGTTTGCAGGCAGCCGAGGAAGCCGCCTCCGCGAAAACGGCGGCGCTTGCGGCGCGGCGCGGAGGATTCCCGCGGCGCTGGTTCAGCCAGCAGCGGGCTGATGGCCGGCTCATCGCGCAGAACAGGCGCCTCGATGGTTGGCTCATCCGGGACAGGGTCGTGCTGACGGGTAGGTTCAGAGTCGGGGTTGTAGCTCATCCGGGGCGATACCTTTGCCGATTCTGCGGTTCAATTCCAGTACTCAGGGGGATCATACCCCGGTGCTTCCCGGATGGCTATCACGGGCAAGTCCTGTTGCGGGCCTCACACTGGCGCATGGAAGGTTTTTCTTGCAATCGCGGCTGGAGTGCGGCATAATTCCTTGCACTTGACCGGGCCCATAGCTCAGCTGGGAGAGCGCCACAATGGCATTGTGGAGGTCAAGGGTTCGAGCCCCTTTGGGTCCATCGTAACAAAAATGCCCGTCACATGACGGGCATTTTTGTTGTCTCGCCTCCAGCCTATCCTCGCCGCCCGCTGATGTAGGCTTCGGTGAGCGCCTCGCGTGGGTTGCTGAACAGGTCGGCGGTCTCGCGGAACTCGACCAGTTCACCCAGCCAGAAGAAGCCCGTCCAGTCCGAGGCGCGTGCCGCCTGCTGCATGTTATGTGTCACGATTACGATCGTGTAATCCCGTGCCAGCTCGCGCATTAAGTCTTCGATTCGCAGGGTGGCAACCGGGTCGAGCGCCGAGCAGGGCTCATCCATCAGGATCACTTCAGGGCGGACGGCGATCGTGCGGGCAATACAAAGGCGCTGCTGCTGGCCGGGGCTGAGATCAAGCGCGGAAGTCCGCAGGTGATCTTTCACTTCATCCCACAGCACCGCCTTTTCGAGGCTTTCGCGCACGATCGTCTCGAGGTTCTGTGTCCTGTCCATGCCGAGCACACGCGGCCCGAACGCCACGTTGTCGTAGATCGACTGCGGGAAGGGGTTAGGGCGCTGAAAGACCATACCAACCCGCTGGCGAAGCTCGGTCACATCGACTTCCGGGGCGTAAATGTTCTGCCCGTCAAGGAGGACCTCACCCTGCACATGCGTCCCGCGTATCGTGTCGTTCATACGGTTCAGCGAGCGCAGAAACGTCGATTTGCCGCAGCCTGAGGGGCCGATCAGTGCCGTGATCTGATTGGCCCTGATTGACAGGTTCAGTTCCCGGATCGCCCGGAAGCTGCCGTAGAAGAACGTGAAGTTGCGTACCTCGATAATATCTGCCATCAGCCGAAACGCCCCGTGACGTAGCTTTCGGTTCGTTCATGGGTGGGATTAATGAATATCCGGTCGCGCGGGCCTTCCTCGATCAGTTCGCCATCCAGCATGAAGGCTGCCCGATCCGCCACGCGCCCCGCCTGCTGGACGCTGTGCGGCACCATGATGATCGTGTAGCTGCGCTTCAGTTCGTAGAGCGAGTCCTCGACCGTGGCCGTCGAGAGCGGATCAAGCCCGGAGGTTGGGTTGTCGAGCAGCAGGACTTCCGGCTGCAGGGCGAGGCTCCGCGCGATGCACAGGCGCTGCTGCTGCCCACCGGAAAGCGCCATCGCGGAGTGGTCGAGGCGGTCTTTCACCTCGTCCCATAACGCTGCCTGCACCAGTGACTGCTGAATCCGTTCTTCCAGCATCAGCGGGTCAGTAGCACCAGCCATTCGCAGGCCGTATGTCAGATTCTCACGAATACTGCCGGGGAGTGGCGTAGGGATTGCAAAGACCATGCTCACCCGGCGGCGCAGCGCCGCCACACGCACGGCCGGGGAGAAGATATCCTGCCCGTTGAGAGCGATCCGTCCGCTGACCTGTGCACCCTCTGTCAGGTCAGAGAGGCGATTCAACAGGCGCAGTAAGGTCGATTTGCCACTGCGCGAAGGGCCAAAAAGGACATACACCTGGTTAGGCGCGATGTCCAGTGTAATCTTCCGGAGCGCTTCCGTCTCATCCGCATAGCGGAAGGTGACATCAAGCAGGGAAATCTTAGGATGGTTCTGTTCCGGCATGGCCGTTCACCCAGCAGGCAGGATCAAAGGCTGCTACCACTCGCGGCGGCGGCGCACCCGCGTCCGCACAACCGAGGCCACAAGCGTCAGTGACAGCACGATCAACAGCAGAATCAACGCCGTCCCATACTGGATGGTGAGCGGCATATTGGGCACCTGTGTCGCGATGACGTACAGATGATACGGCAGCGCCATTGTCTGGTCGAACAGCGATTGCGGCAACCGGGGCAGGTAGAACGCCGCGACCGTGAAGAGCAACGTGGCAGTCTCACCCGCTGCGCGGCTCAGGCCAAGGATCATGCCCGTCAGGATGCCGGGCAGTGCCTGTGGCAGCACCTGGTGGCGGATCGTCTGCAATTTGGTCGCACCAAGGCTCAGGCTGACCATTCGGAAACGCTGTGGGACGGCCAGGATCGCCTCTTCGGAGGTGCTGATGACTACCGGTAGAGTCATGATCCCCAGCGTCAGCGAACCTGCGATAATCGACGTGCCGAGCTTGAGAAAAAGCACAAACGCGCCCAGGCCGAAGAGTCCGTACACGATCGACGGGATCCCCGCCAGGTTAACGATTGCCAGCCGGACGGCACGGGTCAGCCAGTTATCCTGCGCGTATTCGGCCAGGTAGACCGCCGCGCCAATCGCCAGCGGGATGGACACGATCGCTGTGCCGAAGGTCAGGATCACCGTGCCCAGGATTGCGGGCATGATGCCGCCTTCCGTCATACCTTCTGACGGGAGCGCGGTCAGGAACGTCCAGTTGATCGCGCCCGCCCCCATCACAATGATGTAGACAATCACCAGCACGATCGGGAGTACGACCAGCCCGGCCGCGGCGGTAATGGCGGAAACAGCTATCTTCTGCGCCTGCTGCCGGGTCATATCTGGCCTCGCTTCCGGCGCTGCTCCTGGCCACCGATCAGGCGGCCCGCCAGTGAGTTAATCGCGAACGTGATAATGAAGAGCAGGATGCCGATCAGAAAGAGCGTATGGTAATGAACACTCCCCTGTGAGACTTCACCCATCTCGGCGGCGATGGTCGCCGTCATCGTGCGGACCGGCTCGAAGAGAATGGCCGGGCCAAAGGCGGGCATATTGGCCGCGTTACCCGTCACCATCATTACCGCCATCGTCTCACCGATGGCGCGGCCAATACCCAGCATCACCGCCGTCACGAGGCCCGGGCTGGCTGCGCGCAGCACCACCATGCGGATAGCCTGCCACTGTGTCGCGCCGATCGCCAGCGCCCCGTCGCGGTATTCCTTCGGTACCGCGTACAGGGCATCCTCCGAGATGCTGATGATCGTGGGCAGAGCCATGTACGCCAGCACCAGCGAGCCGGTGAAGGCTGTCAGGCCAGTCGGCGCCCCCAGGCTCTGGATCAGCGGGGCCAGCGCCACCCACCCGAGAAAACCCAGCACTATCGACGGGATACCGGCCAGCACCTCGATCAGCGGCTTCAGGATGTCGCGCTGCCACTGGGGTGCAATCTCGCTCAGGTAGATCGCGGTCGTCAGCCCCAGCGGCACGGCAATCAGCACCGAGCCGGCTGTCACCAGCAGAGAGCCGATAACCAGCGGGATCAACCCGTAGAGTTCCTCTATAGGGTACCAGCGCGTGCCCAAAAGGGCGCCGAGTGGGACTTCCCCCAGGGTGGGCAGCCCCTCACGCAGCAGGAAGAAGAAGATCAGCCCCACGATCGCAATCATGGAGATGCCTGCCGCCTTGATGGCGTGCTCGACGAAGAACTCGCGCCAGGTGCCGCGGTCAGTCGTACCGGTCAACGGGCCAGCTTGCCCGGTCGATGTAGTATCGTCTGCTGTGGTCACGTTCATAAGTGCTCAATTCCCGGCATACGGCACAAAACCGAGGTCGGCAACGATGGCCTGTCCTTCCGGCCCACGAATCCAGTCAAGATAGGCCATGATCGTCTCATCCGGTTCACCGGCTGTGTACATGTACAGGTAGCGTGCCAGTGGATAACTGCCATCCTCTCCGCTCTCAACGGAGGGCAGCACATATGGCGAGCCAGCATCCTGAGCAACCGCGATCAGCTTCTCATGTGGCGTGACGTACCCCAGCCCGTCATAACCAATCGCATTAGGATTACGCTGAACCTCACTGGTGATTCCCACGGATGACGGCATGAGCAGCGTCCGGGGCGCGAAGATATCCTCGTTCTCCTTCGAGCCTCGCCGGACGACCGTTTCAAGGAAGTAGACATGCGTGCCGGAGTTACTCTCACGGGAGACTACGACGACCGGCGCATCGTTGCCGCCCACTTCGCGCCAGTTGGTGATGCGCCCGGTGAAGATATCGGAAAGCTGCTCGATGGTGAGCCGCTCGACAGGGTTGTCAGGGTTGACGATCACCGCCAGCGCATCGATCGCGACGATGAACTCCACCGGGGTGATGCCATTAGCCCTGGCCTCGGCGATTTCCTCCTCGGACATCTCACGGGAGGCGTTAGCAATATCCACCGTGCCGTTGATCAGCGCCGCGATGCCTGTCCCGGTGCCACCTCCGGTGACCGCAATTGAGACTTCCGGCCGCACTTCACGGTAGGATTCAGCCCAGGCCAGCGCAAGGTTGACGAGGGTATCGGAGCCTTTGTTCTGAATTGCACGGTCGGAGTCTGCTCCGCTTTCCGATCCGGAGGATACGGGCTGACACCCCGTAAGGGCCAGCACCAGAATCGCCAGACCATTCAGCAGGTGAAGGCGCATCCCTGGAGTTCTTCGACCGTTCACTGATGCTCCTGGCGTGTAGAAACCATGTCACAGCGCCACAGGCCAGAGAGGCGTAGCCAGGCGAACCGCCCGTCATACAGGCCCGGCCCCGACGCTGTCACCGATAGTATATTCCAGAATGGGCTTGCTGACAGGCGGAACTTGTCACAAAGGTTGCTGACAGTAATCCATAGTCCGGTGGACAGGCTCATTTATTCCGGCTACTGGCCGATCAATTCCAGGGAAGCAACCTGCCCTTCGAATCCCCAGCCAAAACCATAGGCGGCGACTTCCCGGATCAGCGAGGCCTGGCTGGCTTCCTCCTTGAGGTCAGGCGAGACGTAGACGAACCATTCACCTTCCCTAACCCGGCTGAAGTGCACATTATCCGGGTACGAGAGTGGCGCCGTGTAGAAGCCATGATACCATTCAACCGTGCGTCCCCGCGCATCCTCAAACCGCACCCGGACCTGTACCGCTCCCTCCGGAAACCATTCCGGGTTCTGGTTGGCGATATTGCCACCCTCTTCTGACAGGACGCGGCCGATCACATACAGGTAGACATGCTTGTATGGATCGACATTCAACTGGAGTGACTGTGTGATGCCAGCGGCCCCACCATCCGAGTCACCATTGGTGCGGGAGAACTGTACGACACGCCGGTACATCGGGTCATCAGCCATGAATACCCGGTTGTCCCCGGCGACGCTGGAGCCCCCCTGCAGCCATTGATCCCAGCCGTCGATCCCGAAATCCAGCGATGGCGTTGTCAGAAGCCCCACCCCGGCAGGGGGCTGAGTTCCCGGTTGCAGAATGTCTTCGGAGAGTTCGGGCAGCGGTGTGGGGTCTACGAAATCCGTCGGGCGAGGTGGAACCAGCGGGAAACCAGTAGGGCGCGGTGCGACGGGATTTGCGTCAGGCAGGGAGCCACACGCCAGCCCTGCCAGTACGAATGTAATCGTCACGATCAGAACAGACCGTTTCATCGCCAACCTCCTGACGAACGAAAAACGTGTCTGATTCCAGTATATGACGTATTGCATCCACGCGGAGTAGTGGCAAGCGCGTTCAGCCGAAACGGCGCTCCAGGTAGCTGCGGGTCAGGTCGTGGGTGGGCTGGCCGAAGACGCGCTCCGCCGGGCCAACCTCGATCAGCTCGCCCAGCCAGAGGAACAGGACGTAATCCGCGAGGCGTTCGGCCTGCCCCAGATTATGTGTGACGATCACGATCGTGTACTCGTTCTTGAGTTCTTCCAGCAGGTCTTCGACGGCCCGCGCGGAGTGCGGGTCGAGCGCGGAAGTGGATTCATCTGCCAGTAACAGATCGGGGTCAACCGCCAGCGCGCGGGCGAGGCACAGGCGCTGCTGCTGCCCGACCGACAGGCGGGCCGCCGGGCGCTTCAGGCGATCCTTGACCTCATCCCACAGGTGCACCTGCCGCAGGCGCTGCTCAACGACATCGGCCAGGTGTCCACGATGCAGCCCGTGAAGGCGCGGCCCGTAGGCCACGTTGTCGAAGATCGACATAGGCAGAGGAAACGGCTTCTGCGCCAGCAGGCCGATCCGGGTACGGATCTCGGTCACATCAGCCTCAGGCGCATAGATATTCTGCCCGTTCAGTAGCACTTCACCCTGCACACGTGCTCCCTCTTCAAGCTCCACCAGCCGGTTCAGGCTCCTGAGCAGGGTGGATTTGCCACAGCCCGATGGGCCAACAATAGCAGTAATCTGGCTGGCCGGGATGCTGGCGGTGATGTTCCTGAGCGCGTGGAACCCACCATACCACACATTCCAGCCGGTGATTTGCAGTGTGCTTTGTTCTGCCATTGATACGTCTCTCATCGAATGGTGTAACGGCCGAGAGCCGCCGCCACCACCCGCGCCAGAATGCTCACCCCAAGCACCACTGCCATCAGAACCAGCGCCGCGGCATAGGCCCGTGCCTGCGCTTCCGGGAAGGGCGTGCTGAGCTGAAAGAAGACCGCCAGCGGCAAGGATGCCACCGGGCGGGCCAGAGAAGTCGGCAGGGAGTCGGTATACCCGGCGGTAAAGAGTACCGCCGCTGCCTCCCCGGCGCCGCGGCCCATCCCCAGCAGCATGGCCGTCACCAGCCCGGGCAGGGATTGGCGCACCAGCACTTCGATCAATTCGAGGCGGGTAGCTCCCAGTGAACGGGCAGCGTTGAGCAGATCAGGCGGGACGAGATCAAGCACTTCGTCAAAGGTACGGGCCAGGATCGGCAGCATCACCAGCGCCAGCGTAATGATCCCCGCCAGCAGGGAAGCGCGCATCCCGACAGCAATCATCAGGATGAAGGCGAATGCGCCGTAGACGATACCCGGTATCCCCCAGAGCGTATCCAGCGCCAGCCGCACCAGCCGCCGGAGCCGGTGATTACGGGTATATAGGTGCAGGTACAGCACAATCGGCAGAGCGATGAACGTGGCAAGCACCAGGCCGCCCAGTGTCAGGTAAAGCGAGCCGAGCATGGCGTTCAGGATGCCACCGCCCCCACCAAGATAGAAGCCCCCGCTGGGGGGCTGAGTCAGCATCTCCCAGGAGAGTACCCGTGCCCCGCGCGCAATGGTCATGCTAACGATCATGATCAGGATAAGCAGCACCGTGACGATTGAAAACAGCATCAGCCCCTGTGCTGTCTTCTCTTCAACATTGCGCCAGAACCGCCGTTTCATGTCGCCGCCTCCGCATGGGTCACACGCCACAGGACGATCTGCGCCCCCAGATTGAAGGCCGCGATCACCCCCAGCAGCAGCAGTGAGGCCAGCATCAGCGCCGAGTCATACAGCGGGATGGACATCATCTCACCGTAGTTGTTGGCGATGAGTGCGGGCAGCGGATAGGCCGCGTCGAAGATTGAACGCGGCACCTGCGCCACGTTGCCGACGACCATCAGCACCGCCAGCGTCTCGCCGACCGCGCGGGAGAAACCCAGCACGACCGCTGCGACGATCCCGTTGCGCGTGCGCCGCAGCACAACCGTCTTGACGACCTCCCAGCGCGTCGCGCCCAGCGCCAGCGCCGCCTCACGCATGCCCTGTGGTACGCTTCGGAAAAGCTCATCCGTGACCGAAACAATGATCGGAAAGACCATAATCCCGACGACGATGCTCCCCGCCAGCAGGCTGTAACCGGTAGTGTTCGCGGTCGCCAGCAGCGGGGCATTCGGGCCAAAAACCCGGTCAACCAGCGGGATCAGCGTATCCCTGATGAAGGGCACCACGAAGAGCACCCCCCACAGGCCATAGATTACTGAAGGAATACTGGCGAACAGGTCGATCATCGGTTTGATCATCTGTCGCAGGCGGCTGTACTCGGCGAGGTAGATCGCGCTCAACAGCGCCAGCGGCACGGCGAGCGTCATCGCCAGCAGGCTGACAAAACCGCTCCCGGCCAGGAACGGCAGAAAGCCGAATTCCCCTCTGCTCGGATGCCACACGCTGGAAGCCAGAAGCGCTTCCAGCGGCTGCTGCACAAGCACCGGCAGAGCGCGCAGCAGCAGCACCACCGCCATCACTCCCAGCAGTGAGATGACCAGCCCGACCAGTATGGTCATGCCATTCTGCAGCAGAAGATCGGCCAGCCGCCGCAGGGCGAAGAGCAGCGTATTTCGTCGGGGCGCTCGAACCACCAGCGTTCGATTCAAAGGTATTGCCATTAGTCGTCAATCCTCGCCAGCGCCTCGGCGATCTGCTCCGCAGTCAGCGGCACGAAGCCACCCGCCTCGACGAACCGCTGCCCGTCGGTAAGCGCCCAGCGATAGAAGGCCGTGATCTCCGGTGAGGGCTCGCCCTTCGTCACAAAGTACAGGATACGCGCAGGCGGGTACGGATAGCGCTGCTCGGCAATGGCCTGGTTGAGTTCGGCGCGTGTCTCATAAAAGTTCTCGTCCGGGTCGATCACGCCGTTGCCGTTCAGGTCGATGGGTACCACGCGCAGTCCAGCAACCTGCGTACCGTCCAGTAGATTGTAGGCAAAGCCAATGTTGTTGTATCCGATGCCAAGCGGATCGTTCCGTACCGCTTCCGCTAAGCCGGGATCACCGTTGACCCCGATACCGTTCAGGTCTTCCTGGGCTTCGCCATCGGCAAACAGCGCCCAGACCTCCGCCGCGCCAGATGAGTCGGAGCGGGTGTAGACGTTGACCGCGGAGGTGTCCCCCATCCCGATCAGCGAGCCCCATTCCTTTGTCTCCTGCGTAATCCAGATGGCGTTGGCGGCCTCCGGTGTGATACCGATCGTCAGCAGTTGTGCAAGCACCGGGTTATCCGCGTTAACGGTCGCCACGACCGCATCAATAGACACCGGCACGACGTAGGCTCCTTGCTCCAGTTCTTCCGGCTTGGGCTCGCGGGAGAGCATCGCCACGTCCGCGGCCCCGGCAAGCATGTC
>JADZAD010000098.1 GCA_020852775.1 Anaerolineae bacterium | reverse complement strand
TGCCCCGATCGATGTGACGGAGAATAAGGAATACCGCCTGACGCAGGAGACGCTTGACTTCCTCGGTGAGATGAACGCGGATGTCGAAGCGATCGCTTTCTACTCCACGCAGGACGCCTCCGGGCGGGAGGAAGCGGAACTCTGGCTGGGTAACTACGCCCGTGCCAGCAACGGACGGCTGACCTACCGCTTTGTTGACCCGGATCGTAACCCGACCGAGGCGCAGCAGTACGGCGTCACCCGTACCGGCACGATTGTGTTCGTACAGGGCGACCGTAACGCACAGGCTATCTATCCGGACGAACGCAACATGACCAGCGCCCTCGTCCAGGTATTTATCGGTGATGCACGTCAGGTTTTCTATCTGACCGGGCATGGTGAACGGGATTTCGACGGCTTCACGCCTGATGGCTTCTCCTCCGCCAAGGATATCCTGACCCGCGGCGTCTTCCAGCTTGAACCGCTCAACCTCGCGGCTACCGGCCTCACTGTGCCGGAGAGCGCCGAATTGCTGATCATCGCCGGGCCGGTGACCCAGTTCTCCGCCGCAGAGGTGGAAGCGGTCAAAGCTTATCTCGACGCAGGCGGCAAGGTACTGTTCCTCGCCGACCCCGGCAGCAACGCCGGAGCGCTCGGTAGTGGCGTCCTCGGCGTGGACTTCAACCCGGAAGGCAGAGGCTTTGCCACGTCGGGCAATGACGGTACAGCCCGCACCTGGAGCAGCGGAGGAAATCCGGATATCACGCTGCGTGGGCATACGGGCGCAGTGTTCGATGTGGCCTACTCCCCGGACGGAGAGACACTCGCCACGATCAGCATCGACGGCACTGTGCGCGTGTGGAACGCCGATAGCGGAGAAGAGGTCAGGCAGCTTGAGGGCCATTCCAGCGGTACCGGGCGTCTTGCCTTCTCACCGGACGGAAATCTGCTTGCCAGCGTCGGGGAAGATCAGCTTGTGCGTGTGTGGGATACCAGCAGTTGGGAGCCGGTAAGCTACTCCCCGCTTGCAGCCACTGTCCCGCTCTATGATGTTGCCTTCTCACCAGATGGCAGCACGATCGCTGCGGTCGGCGGCGCGACCAGCACCGCTAACGTATCTGAAGGCTGGATTAACCTGTGGGATTCGGAGCGCGGCAGCGAGATCGCTTCGGAGCGCCTGCATTCCGCCGTTGCGTTTGCCGCCGCCTTCTCGCCGGACGGCAGCGAACTGCACAGCGTCGCGCTTGACGGTACGGAAGGTATCTACAACCTGGAAGATTCGCAGGGCAGCACGCAGTCGCCCTACGAGGGCAGTATCCTGAGCTTCGCGTTTGTCCCGGATGGACGGCGTGTGTATGGCCTCGCAGACGGCACTATCCATGTTCGCCCGGCCGGCTCTGCGAACGCCGCGGATGACGTGGTGCTCGAAGGGCACACAGGCTTCGTGACCGCACTGGCCGTCAGCCCGGATGGTGAGACGCTGGTCTCCGCCTCCAGCGCACAGGACGGGACCGTCCGTATCTGGAGCCTGGAATCAGGCCAGCAGACCGGCATCGTCGAGAGCGCTCACTCCGCGACTGACCCGTTGACTGAGTACTTCACCAGCGAGTGGGGCATCACCGTCAACAACGATCTCGTCGTTGACCTGGCGGTGGTGGATCAGAGCCGTGACGAGTTCTCTCCGGCGATCTTCAACTACATGAGCGACTCGCCGATATCGGCCCCCATGATCCAGTCCGGGCGGCTGGTGTCGATGCTGCTGGCGCACAGCCTGACGCTGGAGCAGACGGCGGCGCCGGCGGCCATCCTGATCAACCCGCTGATGACCACGTCGGACATGAGCGGCAACCCGGATTCACCGAGTTCATGGGGCGAAACCAGCGATCCATTCACCGGTGGGCAGGTGCAGTATGATGCCGGTATCGACATCCCCGGCCCGCTGACCGTTGGTTACAGCGCTGAGGACACAGTAGCCGGCGGACGCGTAGTGATCATCGGCGATGCCGATTTCGCCTCGAACCGCGAAATGCAGAACGCCAACTACGGCAACAGCGACCTGCTTCTCAATGCAGCTAACTGGCTGGTGGAGAATGAAAACGCCATCGCGCTGCCGCAGCCGGATGTCACCCAGCGGACGATGACCAGCCCGTTGAGCGGTGTAGAGCTGCCCGTGCTCGCTATTCTCGTCGCATGCATCCTGCCGGCGGCGGTCGTCGCCGTTGGCGCGTTGGTCTGGTGGCAGCGTAAGCGCCAGCGTTAAATGCGCGCCTGACCTTCCCGGAGCGTAGATAACCGCCAGGGGCGGCGGCGAAGCAGTCTCCGCCGCCGCCCCGTCTCTATCTGATTGAGGAGCAGGACGCAATGAAACCTGCACAGCGTGTGTTATACGGAACCATCCTGCTGACGCTGGCTGCCCTGATGGTGTATCTGGCGTTTGGAACCGACCTGCTGGGCGGCCCCGCCACCCCTACCCCTGACCCGGCAGACCCGTTCGGCATGGCGATCTCTGAGGATGCTGGTACCCCGGCACCCACGCCGGAGCCACTCTTCCCGGAAGTGTATAACTTCGCCCTGCTGACCGGCATGACCGTTGAGGACAATATCGCCGGTGAGCGCGTGGTGATCGAACAGGCGCCGGAAGGCGAGGTCGGCTGGGTGATCAGCGAGTTCCCGCTCGGTACCAACGAGGGCGTCGGCATTGATCAGGAGCGCATTGAGCAGGGGTTGGTCTCTATCCCCCGCCTCACACCGACCAGCTACTTTGACGATGTATCCACCGATGAACTGGGCAACTTTGGCCTGGAGAGCCCACCCTACACTCTGTCGTTCACCACGACGTTCGATTTCGAATTCGCCGTGGACATCGGCAACGTCAACCCGTCCGGTTCAGCCTACTACGTCAGGCGGCATGACAAGGATCGGATCTTCCTTGTCTCGAAGGTTGATCTCGACTCACTCATCAATTTCTTCATCGTGCCACCGTTCGTGATGGATCCCAGTGAAGCCTCCACCATGACCGCACAGGCGGCTGCCGGGGGCAGCAACTGATCCCTCGGCTGGTTGGAACATCCAAAACCCTGTATGATACGGAGCGAGCCTGCGAAAGCGGCTCGCTCCTGTTCCTGAAAGCACCGGCGCGTGAAAGGCGTCCTCAGTCCAACGGCATTTATGCACAGGCAGTCTCCTCTGGCCCGCAAACTGGCACAGGTTCTCTGGTGGATAGCCCTGGCATGCTTTGCAGGGGCGCTTATCGCGCTGCTGATACGCACGGGCCCCGTGGTGTCCACCTGGCTGGCAGGGATCGGCCTGGTGCTGCTCGGCGTGAACATCCTGCTCGGCGGGGAAGTGATCGCCGGCCCCATGCCGCGCCTGTTTATCGCCCGCGGACAGGTGGTGCGCGGTGTGCTTGAAGCGCACTGTGGCCCCGCGGATCTCAACCTCGGCGATTGCCCTGGCGATCGCGTCGCCGTGGTACGCTCCGGCCCGATGGGCAGACCATTCTACGAAGCACAGGACGGTATGGCGGTGCTGCGCATCAGCCAGCCCCCGCTGCCCAACCCTACGGCCTGGCAGGCCGGGCTGGCCGGCAACGTTCTGTGGGATATCGACGCGCAGGCTGGAATAGGAAACCTGGCGCTTAACCTTACCGACCTGCGCCTGGAAACCGTCAATGCACGCACTGGCCCAGGCCGCCTGACCGTGCTCTGCCCGGCGCGTGGCTACACCCGGCTGGCTCTGCGATCAGGCTCCGGTGACATCGAGGTGGTTATCCCGGAAGGGATCGGGGCGAAGATTGAGGTATCAAAGGGGCGCCTGGGGACACTCCGGATCAGAAACGCCCGCCTCATCGATCAGGGAGGCGGGCGCTGCACAACTTCAGGCTATTCTTCATCGGCTGCCCAGGTTGAAATCAGCATCCAGACCTGGGCGGGAGAGATCACGCTCTCCTGACACTGTTATATTATGACGCCGGGCTGCTTGACGGACGGCGCCGCACCGACGACGAGCGGATCGGGATCTCTGCCAGCAGGTAGTTCTCCCGCTCGCTGCTCTTGAGGTCAATGCTCACCGCGTCACGGTCAAACTCGACATAACGCGCGATTACTTCGAGGATTTCATCCTTCATGGCAGCGACCTGTTCAGGGGTCAGGTTGCTGCGATCATGCACGAGAACCAATTGGAGCCGTTCCTTCGCTACTGAGCTGCTGCTGGGCTTGTGCCCACCGAATAGTCTCTCGATCAGTCCGCCCATACCCGTTTCTCTCCGTCGTATGATCGCTGCCCGGCGTCTGGGCCCTGTACCGCGCCGGGGGATTGAAAAACTCCGCTACGCCGGTTCCGTCTTTTTGGCTCCACTGGAGTGATTTGCCGATGGCTCTGTCCTGATGCCCAGCGCCTTCAGCAGCCGCTGGAGGAAGGTCTCGTCGTCATCCAACTGCATGAAAGGCACTTCTTCGCCCATGAGGCGGCGCGCGATATTGCGGAACGCCTTACCCGCCTTCGACTCCTCCGGGTTGAGCGCCGCGGGCGAGCCCTGGTTGCTGGAAACCAGGATACGCTCATCCTCCGGTACCAGCCCGATAAGCTTAATGGCCAGGATGTCAATGATGTCATCCGGGCTGAGCATGTCGCCGCGCTTGACCATCTCCGGCTTGACGCGGTTCACAATCAGCTTGCCGGGGCCTTTCTGTTCCGCCTCGATCAGGCCGATGATCCGGTCCGCGTCACGCACGGAGGAGACCTCTGGATTGGTGACGATCACCACTTCATCCGCCGGGGCGATAGCGTTCCGGAAGCCGCGCTCGATCCCGGCCGGGGAGTCGATGATGATGTAATCCACCAGCGGCTTGAGTTCTTCCGCCAGCCGTAGCATATCGCTGGGGCTGATGGCGGTCTTATCACGCGTCTGGGCGGCAGGCAGGAGGTAGAGGTCCTCCTTCAGCCGCTTGTCCTTGATCATCGCCTGGCGCAGCTTTGCACGCCCCTCGACCACATCCACGATATCATAGACGATGCGGTTTTCCAGCCCCATCACCACGTCGAGGTTACGCAGACCGATATCCGCGTCGATGCAGGCGACCTTCTTGCCCAGAGAAGCGAGCGCCACGCCCAGGTTCGCGGTGGTGGTCGTCTTGCCGACGCCACCCTTGCCGGACGTAATAGTGATTACACGAGCCGCCATAGCATCCTTCCTGACCAACCAGTAACAGGCGTAAGCGTCGCCACAATCGCACGAACTTCAACGGTTCACGGACATCCAGTCATCAGCCACAATCTGGCCCTGGCGGATGAATGCGATCTCCGGTTTCGGGCGTGGCTTACCATCATCCGCCGCCAGCGCCACCAGCCCCGCAATGCGAAGCTGCGCCGGGCGCAGATCGAGCGCACACACCACCGCGTCCGCGTCCCCGCTTGCGCCGGCTGTCACTGAGCCGCGCAACCGCCCCCAGACGATCACATCTCCCCCGGCAATAATCTGCGAACCGGGATTGACATCGCCGATCACGACGACATGGCCCCCGTGCTGCACTACCCGCCCGGAACGCAGCGTCGCCTTGACAAGCACGCCCTCGCTCCCGTACTGGTTGACGTCGATGGGCGGCAGTTCGCGCGCCGGCGCTTCCTGCTGGGCGAGCGAATCGTCCTCCAGCCGGGTTTCCAGTTCCATCCGCCGGGCTGACCGGATCGTCTCCGGTGAAGTGCCCAGCAAGGTCGAGAGCTTCACATCATGTGCGGCCAGCCGGGCCTGCAGTTTGCGGATATCCTCACTATCCAAGGTGTGATCTCCTACCTGCAGTACCAGTACCGCGCCCCGGAAGAACTCACCCCGGTCTTCGATCTGGTCATAAAGCAGCTGCACAGCCGCATCCCAGCGGCCCGGCCCCAGAGTAACCAGTAGTTTCCCATTGAGCCCTTTAATCGAAATCGTCTGACCTTCCACAGATTCCTCTTCAGGTAGGCCAGCTTCAGAATGCCCGTTTCATCCTCGGACAAATTGTAGTATAGGGCAACAACACGCGCAACCGAGGCGTACTGCAGGCGGTCAGAGGAGGGTAGCCTTCTTCCCCGGGCGGGGATCGTAACGGCTGGCGAACTGCTCCAGAGTCGTCTGTTCGATCAACCAGGTGTTAGCGAACTTGCGCGCGGGCAACTTGCCGCTGCGAATCAGCCGGCGCACGGACTCTGTGTGACTGTTAAGGCGGCGCGCCGCCTCCGCTACGGTGACGTAGTTCTCAAGCTTGGTATGGTTATCGCCCAAGATGCTAACCCCTGGGAGCAGTGTATAGAAGACGGTGGAAGTGTTGAGCAGCCAAACTGTTGTGACACTCAACAAGGGCAAGTATAGACGGTTTAACCGGAGTGTCAAGGCCCGTTAACCTTGCACGGATTCCGGGATTCGGCTAGTCTATGATCACTGATCTGGGCCACCGTGGAGCGTGACAGATGGCACCTCTCTCCAGTCGTCGTCCGCCAGGGCGAATAACCCGCCGCTGGATATCGTTTGGTTCGATGCTGGCCTTCACTGTGGCAGGCTTTATGGTTGCCAGCGGCGTGCAGGCCGCGACCCGTCAGGCCTTGCAGCAGCCGACACCCCCACCTACCCCCTGGACGTGCGGGGACGGCATCTGTAACAACGGTGAGTACTTCGAAATCTGCCCGCGTGACTGCAATCCGCCGGAACCACCGACCGCGACGCCGACGCCGACCGCGACACCGACTGCCACCCGGACACCTCAGCCGCGCCCGACTCAGGGCAGCGGCGCCGTGGCGACACTCACTCCTGCTCCTACGATCACCCACGCCCTGCCCACTGCTACCACGGGGCCGGGCGTGGCGCCCACGGTGGTCGTGACGCTTCCGCCCATTGAAGGTACAGCGGCACCAACTATCGACGTAACGGCAATACCCCCTGATGCTGCTCTGACGCCGGGCATGGTAACGCCCGGTGCACTGCCCGGCGAGGCATCACGCACAGTGGACGTAGGCGCGATCTCCGCCGGAGCGCTGGCAGGCTTCCAACAGGAAACCGGTGGATACACTGCCCCAATCTGGCTGCTGTGCACAGTTCCGCCGAACGAAGTGCGTCTCCCGGTTGATCCTGGGCTGGCGATTACCACTGAAAACTTCGCCAACCTGTATCTGCTGGACTGCACTGCGGAGGGTACCTGCACTCAGTATCCTGCCACGTCACTCGAGGGAGGTTCGGCGGTCTACAGCGTATTTGAGGGAGGCGGCCAGCCCCTGTGTACGGCAGGCTGTGCCTTTGCGTTGATGGACAGCCCGGCTCCGCCTCCTGAAGCTGCTCAGGAGGCTTCACTGGTTGACCAGCTCCTCACGCTGAATCCGCTTTACCTGATCGTGCCGGGGCTGGCACTGCTGCTGATCGCCGGGGTGGGCATGATCGTCCTCGCGCTGGCCGGGATGCGCGCCAACCGGAACAGTTGATCACACCATCTCTGCCACGAACAGACAGGAGGGGCCTGCAACGCCCCTCCTGTTTTGTCTGCCACTCAGTTCGCCAGCCGCGCCCGGTACTGGAGCGCCTCAGCGAGGTGGTAGGAGCGCACCGTATCGCTGCTATCGAGGTCAGCGATCGTCCGGCTCAGTTTGAGCACCCGATGGTAGGCACGGGCGCTGAGTTGCATCTGCTGCATCGCCGAGCGCATCAGCGCGGAACCGTCCGTGTCGAGCGGCACGAACTTCTGCACGTCACCACTGCCCATGTCCGCATTAGCGAGCGCCGGGATGCCCCTGAAGCGCTCGGTCTGGCGGTCACGTGCGGCCTGCACCCGCTCACGGATCGAGATGGTTGGCTCATTGCGGCGCGCCGCGGAGAGCTTGTCGAAATCCACCCGTGGCACGTCGATGTGAATATCGATTCGGTCCAGCAGCGGCCCGGAGATGCGCTGCTGATAGCGCGCAATCATCCCCGGCGCGCATGAGCAGGCCGTAATCGGATCGCCGTGATAGCCACATGGGCACGGATTCATTGCACCCACCAGCACAAAGTTGCAGGGGAAGACCAGCGCCCCGGAAGCACGGCTGATCGTCACCACCCGATCCTCAAGCGGCTGGCGCAGCACTTCCAGGTCACGCCCGAACTCTGGCAGCTCATCCAGAAACAATACCCCACGATGCGCCAGGCTGATCTCGCCCGGCCGTGGAATCGAGCCGCCGCCAACCAGCCCGGCGTTGCTGACCGTGTGATGTGGTGCGCGGAACGGGCGGTAGCGGATCAGGGGCGTATCACCGAGCATATCGGCTACGGAGTAGATTCGTGTGACTTCGAGTGCCTCATCGAGTGTCAGGGCAGGCAGGATGCCCGGCAGCGCCCGCGCCAGCAGCGTCTTACCGGAGCCGGGCGGCCCGGTCATCAGCACGTTATGTGAGCCAGCCGCTGCGACTTCCAGTGCACGCTTGGCGTGTTCCTGCCCCCTGATGTCGGCGAAATCGGTCAGGTAATCCGGCAGGGCGGCGTCCTCCGGCAGGCTGGAGCGGTCGAAGGGCGGAATGACATCCAACTGGAGCAGGTGCTCCACCAGTGAGATCAGATGATCGACCGGGATAATATCGATATCCGGGATCAGCGAGGCTTCGGGCGCGTCCACAGCGGGCACAAACAGGCGCTCCAGGCCGAGTGAGCGGGCAAGCTGTGCCGCAGAAATCACGCCCCGTACATGGCGAATGCTGCCATCAAGCGAGAGCTCACCGATGACCAGCGTGCCTGACAGCACATCCGGGTCGATCTGTCCGCTGGCAGCCAGCAGGCCCAGCGCGACCGGCAGATCATACGAAGGGCCCTCCTTGCGGAGGTCTGCCGGGGCGAGGTTAACGGTCAGTTTCTTTTCGGAGGGGAAGCGCAGGCCACTGTTGCGAATCGCCGCCCAGACACGCTCTTTGGACTCACGGACGGAGGCGTCAGGCAGGCCGACCAGCGTCGTCTGCGGCTGGCCGGGGGAGACATCAACTTCGACTTCGACCAGCACCGCGTCAACGCCAACCAGCGCACAGCTGTTGATCTTTGCGAGCACGGCCTGCACCTCACTTTCATGCGGTCACGGGAGGAGAATCAGCTCAGGGGGATGTGATGAAGTGCGGTATAGATCGCGCCTTCGCGCCGCAGTTCGCTGCGCATCAGGCTGAACGCGCCCACACGCCAGCGGACAAGCGGCTTCTGCGCGGCGGGCAGATCGAGCAGCGCCGCCAGCGCCTCAATCTCTCGCAGGGGAGCCGTCCGTGAGGTGCGCGCCAGGGTAAGGTGCGGGCTGAAGCCGCGCTCCTCGGCCTCAAATCCACTATCGGCCAGCGCTATCTCGACGCTCGACTGGAGCGCGTTCAGTTCAGCGAGCGCCCCGCCCAGCCCGACCCACAGCACGCTCGGACGGTGGCGATTCGGAAAGCAGCCCAGGCCGCCAGCTTCCAATTCAAAGGCAGAGTGCCCGGCAGCAGCCCGCCTCAGAGTTTCAGCGAGCGTACTCACCTCTCCAGAAGGTACATCACCAAGGAATTTGAGAGTCAGGTGGATGCCAGACGGTTGTACCCAGCGCACAGCACGCGCCGGGGATTTCGATTCGAGCGTGCGCCGCAGGCGCCCCAGCGCCGTCTGCACGTCTGCGGGGAGTTCAAGCGCCACGAACAGCCGCCACACTTCGATCACCGCGCTGCCCCGGCCGTTGTCACTGAGTGACGATGGTTATCTACAAACGGGAGCAGCACATCGATGAAGCGGCTGTGATCCTCGTCGGTCGGCCAGTGATGGATGCCGTCCAGTATGACAAGGCGCGCTGAAGGGATGCGTGTCGCTGCAAGGTGTGAGTCTCCGGGTGGAATGGTGTAGTCACGCGCCCCGCAGATCACAAGGGTGGGCTGCCGGATACCAGACAGCCGATCGGAGTAGTCTTCCTCTGCCAGCATCCGCAGGGTGCCCATCGCCGCCTCCCAGCTTGAGCGGCGCAGGTCTTCGGTAGTACGTTTCACGGCTTCCGAACCGAGATGGCGTGGCGACCAGTACGTGGACATCACCCCGGCAGTTGCCATCGGCCAGACCTTCCGCGAGACATCCAGCAGCTTCCGTCCCACCTCTCCGGTCATCAGCACATTGATGTTAAACCCCAGCCGCCCGGAGATGCTTGGCGAGACAGCCACCAGTTGGCGGGCAAATTCAGGGTAGCGCTGACCGATGTCGAGCGTGATTCGCGCCCCCATCGAGTGACCAATGATAGTATGGGGCCGGACCTCAAGCTGCTCGCACAGTGCCACAACGTGATCCGCGTAGCGCGAAATGCTGTACCACTCCAGCGGACGCACACCGGAGTCACCGAAGCCGGGCAGGTCGGGGGCAAAGGTGCGGAAGCCATGCCGCAGCGCCCACATGCTGCGCAGCCACATCCTGCCGGAGGCTGCCCAGCCGTGCAGAAACAGCACGTCACGCGGGCCGGTACCGCCGGTGTAATACGCTGTCTGGAGTCCGTTCACCAGGGTTGTTTTCATCGCAGAAATGAGTATAGCAGGCGGCGCGTGAGCCCGGCAACGTACTCATCTGTGCGATCCATATGGTAAAGTAAGGCTTCGGCAAGCCAACGCCATGAAGGCCAACCTATGACGAGCATCAGCATCACCCCCGACAGCCTGCCCCGCCGTGAGGCTTACCATGTTCTGGCACGAGCGATTGCACCCCGTCCGATCGCCTGGGTATCCACGATCAGCGTGGATGGCATCCTGAACCTCGCGCCGTACTCATTCTTCAGCGCCGTGAGCAGTCATCCACCCATCATCATGATCTCGGTCGGGATGCCGCGCTCTGGGCGTGTCAAGGACACGCTGACCAACATCCGTGCCACCGGTGAGTTTGTCGTCAACATCGTCGATGAGGCATTGGCCGGGGCCATGCACCAGACCTCCGCGGACTATCCACCGGTGGTTGACGAGTTCGAGGCGGCTGGCCTGCAGACCGCGCCCTCCATCAACGTCGTTCCACCACGCGTTGCGAACGCCCCGGTGGCGCTGGAAACAGCACTGCACCAGCTCATCACCATCGACGGTTCACAGGATACGATCATTCTGGGGCGCGTCCTGCGCTATCACATCCGCCGTGATGTGCTCGACGAGAGCGGGGCCATCGATCCGCGCAAGCTCCGCCCAGTGGGTGAGATCAGTGGGGGCGAATACGGCTGCCTCGGAGAAGTCATCCACTTCGACCGCGCGACACCGCCTTCACCGGGCGAACCAACGGTAAGCGCCTGATCCGCTTCCGCCCGCTGTGCTATAATGCGCCCATGTCCACCCGACCACACCTGACCGTCCTTCTGCTGCTGATCGCGGCGTCGCTGGCATGCAGCGCCGGAGAGGCCATCAACGGGGGCACGCCCGCCTCTGGCTTTTCAACAGCGACACCCGGCGGCAGCATCTCGATCTCACTGCTGACGCCCACGGCCACCTCGGATGCGCCAGAGCAGGGTGCCCTGATCGTCGGGCCTGTCGGTACGGCGACCGCTGCCGCGCAGCTTGCCGCGGCGCAAACCGCAACCGCGCTCGCCCCGACGCCGACTCTGCCGGGCGTATTCGCCCCGCCGGCCCGCTGCCCGCTGCCCGGCACACCCACCCTGCCGGAGCAGCCGCCGCCGTTCAGCCGCTACTCGGAGATTATTGCGCGCTATCTGTCAGCAGGTGGCGCGACCACCATCCTTGAAGCCTCGCTGCGCTCATGGGGTGCGCTGGCTGATTTCGCCGGGCTGGTCCGGGCCGACCGTGACTTCACGGGTGATGGCGTCCCGGAGGTGCTGGTGGTGGCGGTGGACCCACAGCGTATTGAGAGCTTCCCGCCGCCGGGCGACCTGCTGATCTTCGGCTGCGACGAGAGTGCTTATCGCCTGCTCTTCCAGTCCGGCTACTCGGTCGCGCGGGGCGTCCCGCTGATCCTCTCCGCGGATGACATCAACGGCAACCTGATCAATGACCTTGTCTACACTACCCAGACATGTGATGACAACCAGGTCTGTTATCAGGATGTCAGCATTCTGCAGTGGAACCTCGACCTGGTGAACTTCGCCAGCCTGGTGGATCAGGAGATTCGCGCACCGTTCGCTCAGATCGTGGTCAGTGATGTGGATGACGACCGCCTGAGCGAAGTGGTCGTCTCCAGTGGCACAATCGCCGCTATCGGCGCGGGGCCGCAGCGTACCGCTACCACGGTCTGGAAGTGGGATGGCACTCTGTACGCGATCGCCGAGGCGACTCAGTCCCCGGCCCGCTACCGGATCCATGTGTTGTACGATGCGGACGACGCGATGCGTCGTGCCAGCTATGGTGAGGCAGTTGACCTGTACGAAGACGTGATTGGTGATACGGCCCTGCAAAGCTGGCAGTACCCGGATGAAGACAGCTATCTTGCCGCCTATGCGCAGTTCCGCATCATGCTCGCGGAGGCGCTGCGCGGACGTGTAGAGGATGCACAGGCCCGGCACGACACCTTTATCTCCGGCTTCGCCAGCCCGCCCCCTGCGCCAGATGGCAGCCAGTCAACCGCTGCCCCCTTCGGCCAGATGCCGGGAATCGAATTCGCGCGCATGGCAGATTTCTGGTGGGCTGATTTCGCGGTCAACCGGGATGTCGGGCGGGCCTGCCAGGTGGTGATCGGCTATATCCGCGCCAACCCCAGCGCGATCGAAGTGCTGAATACGTTCGGCTTCGCCAACCGCACCTACTCCGCGATCGATGTCTGCCCGTTCGGCGTGACCGTGCCCTGACACCCGGCATCATAATCCTCAGGAGCCCTATGAAACCCGACTTGCTTAACCTGTTCATCCAGGATACCGACACAATGATCGAACTGCTCAGTGAGTTGATGCAGATCGAATCCCCGACCAGCGATAAGGCCGCCGTAGACCGCAAGGGGGAGCGCATCCGGCACGAACTGGAAGCGATCGGTGCGGAGGTGGAAGTCCACCAGCGGGAGGCGGTCGGCGATATCCTCGTGGGCCGCTGGAACATGGACAGGCCCGGCAAGCCAATCCTGTTCGTGTGCCACATGGATACCGTCCACCCGATCGGGATGCTGGCACGCAACCCGGTTCGTATCGAAGATGGATTGCTCTACGGGCCGGGCGCGTGTGACGAAATCGGCGGGATCGTGGCGATGCTGGCTGCGCTGCGGGCCCTGCGCGATCAGTCGCTCTTTCCAGAGCGCCCGGTGATCGCGCTGATGACCAGCGACGAGGAGACAGGCAGCGACCATTCCCGCGATTTGATCATCGAACTGGCGCGGCAATCCGCACTCGCGCTCGTGATGGAAGGGGCCATGCCCGATGGTTCGCTGAAGACCTGGCGCAAAAGCCCCGGGCGCTTCACCCTGCGGACTCACGGCATTGCGTCACACGCGGGCGGGGCGCACGAATCCGGACTTAACGCGATCGAGGAGATGGCGCACCAGGTGATCGCCTTGCAGCGGATGACGGACTACAAGGCCGGCTCAACGGTCAGCGTGAACATCGTCAACGGCGGCACCGCCTCGAATGTGGTGCCTGACCTGTGTGAGGTCAGCATTGATGCGCGGGTGATCACACAGGCGGAGCTCGAGCGTATGACGAACCAGATCATGGGCCTGAAGCCTGTGCTGCCGGGGGCACGGCTCTCCGTCGAAGGTAGATTCGATCGCCCACCCATGGAGCGTAACGAACTGATGATCCAGACATTCGAGGCAGCCCGGAATATCGGCACCGCCTATGGCCTGACCCTGCGTGAATCGGGGACAGGGGGTGCTTCCGACGGGAATTACACTGCCGCTGCCGGGGTGCCTACGCTGGACGGCATCGGCCCGACCGGCACCGGGGCACATACTGACAAGGAGAACGTCCAGATACGTGCCCTCTCACAGAGCGCCGCCCTGCTGGCCGGGCTGCTGCTCGACTGGCCCGATACCCCTGCCTGATCCTCACTTCGGACGGTCTCTCCCGCGTCACCGGGCCAGCCGCCACCACATGGCCCGGTGGCGACGTCCTTCCACGCTTTTCATGAACAGTCTCACTATCCTTTAACCGTCGATCCCCCGCATACTGAGAGTAGACTGAGCTATACGAAAAGGAGCGGGCCATGGCGACATTCGATTTTGAGATGGCGAAGGTGTATCACCGGCGCTGGCGTCTCTCCGTCGAAGAGTACCTTGATGGCCTTCGTGCCTTCGATGAAGATGAGATGCTGTACTGTACCGACTGTGAACTGGGCCACTGGCTGGAGGATTATGGCATGCCCACTTTTGGCACACTGCCGGAGATGCAGGAACTGATGCAGATGCATGCCGAACTGCACAGCCGCATGCCGAAGATCGTCGAACTGGTCAAGGCTGGCCACCGGGTGTCGGCGCATGAGGAGTGGGCACACATTGTCCCGCTTTCCGAGCACATCCTGATCCTGCTGGACACGGTTGAAGCACGGATCATGATCTCATAGGGCTGTACCGCCGCGCTCCCGCAGCAGGCGCTGCAGTGCAATACGCGCCTGTGGGATGCTGAGGCCCGACAGAATCTCCAGGGCAGCGATCCGGACCCCTGCGTCCGGATCAGCGAGCGCGGCGATCAGCCGGTCGATGATGAGCCGGAGATGCCCCTCATCAGATGACGGGCGCGTCGCGTATGCGCCGAGTGCTTCCAGCGCGGCCCCGCGTACCCTCTCATCCTGCTCCTCTGACGCCCGAACCAGCGCCTTGATCGCCACCGGTGCATCAAGCCGGCCCAGCGCCCATGCCGCTGTAGCCCGCACCACGTCGGAGGGATCGAGCAGGCAGTCCATCAGGCGGCGTGTAGCGCGGATGTCCCCCATCGTGCCCAGCACCCAGACCGCCTCACGCCGCGCCCACCACTCCTCAGCGCGCAGGCCATAAGCCAGTACCGGCTTCAACACCAGATCGGCCGGGCCGCTGACGAGCAGGCGCGCGGCAACCTTGCGAGCGGCCAGCGGCAGTACCCGCAGCGCATCAACAAGGGCGTGATAGACGATACGTGTCCGGCGGTCCGCCGGGTCAAAGCGCTCACAGATTGCACTCAGAGCCGTCTCCGCATCCTTGCAAACGTCGTAGTGCGTATCAGAGAGGGCCTCGATCAGCGGGATAAGCGACTCGTATGAGCCGAAACGTGTCAGCAGGCTGATGGCTCGCCGCCGCTGGGCTGAGGAGAAAGCGCCATTCCAGTGGCGCGAGTTGTGGCGCGCCCCCGGCGAAACAGCCCGGGCCAGTTCCTGGATATAGGTCTCTGTCTGGCCCAGCCGCTCCATAGAGACAAGGATCGGGCGGATTGCCGCCTCATCCGAGGTATCAAGCAGGGTGTAGAATCGGGCAGGATCAACCGACGCCCGGCGCACACCACCCAGGAGCGGCTCAAACCCCGAGAGGAGGGAGGCCGCGAGGCTTCCGCCAAGCCGGGGCTCGTTTCCGGGATCAGGTGCTTCCAGTAACCGTGTCATCGGGGCAGATACGTATCAGAGCGCTGCATACCGTATAATTGTAGCGAATACTCGCCGCCAGTTCAGCGGCGATATACCTGAAAGATGAGGTTAACCATGCTGCGAAGACTGTTGGCTCTGGCCATGACAGGCCTCCTGCTGGCAGGCTGCGCCACACCCGCAGGGCAGATCGGTACGGCGCCACGCCCATCCGCGGATGAACCCGGTATCGAGCGTACCCCGGTGATCATCGACACCGACATGAGCGCCGATGACTGGGTTGCCATCCTCTACCTGCTCAGCCACCCGGCGGCCGAGGTCAGGGCAATCACGGTGAGCGGTACCGGTGTGGCGCACTGTAACGGCGGCGTCCGGAATGCTCTCGGGCTGGTCGTGCTGGCAGGCCAGCCGGATATCCCTGTATCCTGTGGGCCGGAGACGCCTACTGACGGGGGTAATCTCTTCCCTGAGCCGTGGCGTGATAACGCGGACGCCATGTATGGGATCGATCTGCCCGATAACCCCACCCCCCCCGCAGGAGCAGCCGCCCCGGACCTGCTCATTGCGCTCAGTACGGAACTGGAGGAGAAGCCCGTGCTGGTTGCGCTTGGCCCGATGACCAACCTCGCACTCGCCCTCCAGTCTGATCCGGGGTTCGCCGGACGCATTGAGCGGATCGTCGCAATGGGCGGGGCATTTGAAGTACCCGGCAACGTCGGTGACAGCAACCCCGGCGACCTGAACACGGTTGCGGAGTGGAATATCTACTGCGATCCGGAGGCGGCGGACAGCGTCGTGCGCTCTGGCATCCCGATCACGTTCGTCCCGCTGGACGCGACAAACGATGTCCCCGTCCGGATGAAGTTCTTCACGGCGCTGG
>JADZAD010000097.1 GCA_020852775.1 Anaerolineae bacterium | reverse complement strand
TCCTGATCGACGATCTCGTAGGCAAACTGGACGCCCCGGCTGCGGACGGCCTCAACCCATGTGCGTACCAGGATTACCTGGTCAAACACGGCCGGGGCGGCATACCTCACGGTAGTCTCGGCGACCGCAAGCGAAAAGCCCTGCGCTTCAAGATCGGCATAGGATGCTCCGACCGCCCGTGACCACTCTACCCGCCCTGCCTCGAAGTAGACCAGGTAATTGGAATGATGCGCAACTCCCATCATATCGGTTTCTGTGAAGCGCACCCGGATAGGCGTCTCAATGATTGTTGGCAATGTCGGGTTATCTGGCATCCTGTATCCCTGTTAACTGGCGGTCACCCGGGGGATCAGTTTCTGCGGTTGCTGCGCCCTGAGGCGAGGGAAATATAGTACAGCAGTTGGAAGAAGGCTGTCAGCATCCCGGCGACATAGGTCAGTGCTGCGGCGGTCAGTACTGCACGCGCCCCACCCATTTCGCGCTGATCAACCAGCAGATTGGATGTCTTCAGCATCTTCATCGCCCGGCTGGAGGCGTTGAGTTCCACCGGCAGGGTGATCAGCGCGAAGACGAATGCGCCCGAAAAGAAGATAATGCCGATCCAGGTAAGCGTCGGGAAGTTCAGCAGCATGCCGATGAAGAACAGAATAGGCCCCAATTGAGACCCGATATTCACCAGCGGCACGATCCCGCCACGTAGCCGCAGCAACAGATACCCCGTGTGGTCCTGCTGCGCATGCCCGATCTCATGGGCCACGATCGCCATCGACGCGACGGAGTTTCCGCGCCCGACTCTCTGAGAGAACCGCAGCGTCTTCGAGCGTGGATCGTAATGATCGGTCAGGTCTCCGCCGATCTCCTGGATGTTCACACCGTATAATCCGGCTGCCTGCAGGATTGCCTGCGCCGCCTGAACGCCCACTATGTTCCGGCTGGTCGCGATCTGGCCCCACTTCCGGTATGCAGACTGAACGCGCCACTGGGCATACATCATCAGCAGCAGCGCGGGGGCCATGAAGATAAGATAGGTGGGATTGAAGTAATAAGGCATTGTTGTCATCCTCGACGTTTACCACTCGGGTGGAGAAGTCTCCCTGTCAGATTGTATCATACGACCATCATGCCGGGTTGGATAGTTCTTGCGCCTCGTTTAATGCATAGTGTAGACTCATCCGGAGGATATTAACTGCGAGGGTAATATGGCAGAACAGGAACGTGCACGCGCCCTGATTTACGGGCTGGCGCTGGGTGATGCGCTGGGCTGGCCGATCGAGTTCCTGAAGATGGAAAAGATTGCGATCATCTATGGCGCAGCGGGTATCCAGGAACCACCTGATCCTGCGATGTTTACCGAAGATACCCAGACCACGCTCGCCGTGGCCGAAGCGCTGCTTGAGGTTGCGGACGCAGATCTGGACGTGTTCATGGCGGCTCTTGCACGCCGGCTGGTCGCGTGGAGCAATTCGCCCGATAACACGCGCGCCCCCGGTCATACCCTGATCGAGGCGGTACGCACGCTCGAAGCTGGGGTGCCCTGGCGTGAGTCTGGTTCATCTGCCCGCGGTAACGGCTCAGCGATCCGTGTCGCTCCAATTGGCTATCTGTACCAGAATGATCCTGTCCGGCTGCGGGATGTTGCCTACGCCAGTTCGATAGCTACCCATGCCCACCCTGAGTCAATCGCATCGGCGGTCGCCGCGGCCTATCTGGTCAAGCTGGCGCTCGATGGTGTGCCACCGGAACAGTATGTCAACCATGTGATTGACTTCATCGGGGATCTCTCTGACGAGTTTGTCGATGCCATGCTGCGTGTCGGCCATGTCCTGCAGTGGACAGACGAGATCGCTGCTGTTGCTCATATCGGTGCGGGCTGGGTCGGCTCCGAGGCGGTCGCTATGGCGGTCTACTGCGCGATACGCCATCAGAGTGACTACGTAGCAGCGGTTCGGCGCGCGGTGAACATCGCTGGCGATTCGGATTCAGTTGGCTGCATCACCGGGAGCCTGGTGGCGGCCCGCCTGGGCTTGGACGCCATTCCCCCGGCATGGGTCGCCCGCCTCGAACGCCGGCAGGACCTCACTACGCTGGCGGATCGCCTGGCGGCCTGTAAGGAACAACTCACTGCTGCGGGGGCATAACGATGTCTTCGCATCGTCTGCTCTTTATTCCGGATCTACCTGCCCTTACGGAGGCTCATGATGAATGTTCAGGGTGTGCAGGTCAGTGCTGGCAGCTACAGTGCCCGGATTCTGGCGGCGCTTGACGAGCTTCAGTCAGCCGGGGTTCTCCGCCGTATCTGGGAGCGTGATCACACCGTCTGGCGCAGCGACCCCACCGAGATCACGAATCGCCTGGGCTGGCTCAACGTCGCCAGTGAGATGACGGGCAACATCGGAGAGATCGAGGATTTCGTCCGTGAGGTCAGCGCCGAGGGCTTCACTCATGCGCTGCTGCTGGGAATGGGTGGTTCGAGCCTTGCGCCGGAGGTGTTTCGCAAGACATTCGGCGTGGCTGCAGGGATGCTCGACCTGGCGGTGCTTGATAGTACTGATCCCGCAGCGGTGCTGTCCTGTGCGGAGGGCTTTAACCTTGACCGGACGCTCTTCATCGTCTCAACCAAGTCAGGGGGGACGGTCGAGACCTTCTCGTTCTTCAAGTACTTCTATAACCGCCTGCTGGAACGGCACTCTGCGGAGGAAGTCGGGCGTCATTTTGTCGCCATCACCGACCCCGGCAGCGGGCTGCTTGATACCGCCACGCGTTACCGCTTCCGCAAGGTCTTCCTCAATAACCCTGATATCGGTGGGCGCTACTCGGCTCTGTCCTGTTTCGGACTGGCCCCGGCAGGGATGGTGGGTATCGATCTGAAGCGTCTGCTGGATCGCGCTCAGGCGCAGATGGCTCTGTGCGGCCCTGCCGTCCCGGCAACGGAGAACCCTGCTGCGGTGCTGGGCGTGGTGATGGGTGAAATGGCTAAAGCTGGACGGGACAAGGTCACGCTTGTCTCGTCACCATCACTGGTCAGCTTCGGGGCGTGGGTGGAGCAATTGGTTGCGGAGAGCACTGGCAAGGAAGGTAAAGGTATCCTCCCGGTGGTGGGCGAGGCGCCGGCTGCTCCCGCGGTCTACGGAGCCGACCGGCTGTTTGTCTACCTTAAACTGGGTGATGACGCGACCTATGATAAGGGAATAGATGCGCTTGAACGGGCCGGCCATCCGGTTGTGCGGATGCACCTTGAGGATCCGTTCGATTTGGGTGGGCAGTTCTTTCTGTGGGAGCTTGCGACGGCGGTCACAGGCCACTGCCTGGAGATTCAGCCGTTTGATCAGCCGGACGTGGAGTCGGCCAAGGTGCTTGCCCGGCAGATGGTGGCAGCCTACCGCGAAAAGGGTGCCCTCCCGGTGCAGAATGCTGCGCTGGTTGACCACGACGTGGCAGTATACGGCAAAGTCAGTGCGGAGACACTTTCGCAGGCCGTAGTGAGCTTCCTCTCCGGGGCACGCACCGGTGATTACATCGCTATACAGGCCTATGTTCCTCCAACACCCGACGTAAACGCGGTGCTGTCTGCGTTGCGCCTTTCGTTGTTGGAGCGCAGCCGTCTGGCGGTAACGCTTGGCTATGGCCCACGCTTCCTGCATTCGACCGGGCAGTTGCATAAGGGGGATGCCGGTAACAGTTTCTTCATCCAGATTACCGCCGAGCACCCGCGTGATATTCCTGTCCCGGACGAGGCGGGCGCAGCAGCCTCGTCAATGACGTTTGGTGTTCTGATCGACTCACAGGCACTGGGCGATGCCCAGGCCCTGCAGGATAACCAGCGCCGGGTGCTGCGCCTCCATCTGTTGGGGGATGTGATCACCGGTATCACACAGATCGTACAATCTATCTAACGTGAGGCGACCCATGCTCCTGGCAGGTGACATCGGCGGTACTAAGACCGGTCGGGCAATCATTGATCCGGTACGGGGCCTATTTGACCCGGTAGCCACTGCCGCTCTACCCAGTAATAGCTTCGACAGCCTGGAAACCCTCGTGCAGGCTTTTATAGCTGAGAACCCGTTCACGGTGGAATATGCTTCGTTTGGCGTGGCCGGGCCAGTTGTTGCGGGGAAGGCCGCGATCACCAATCTTCCATGGGTAATCGAAGCGGATAGCCTTCGCCGCGCTTTGCGCGTGAAAGAGGTACGGCTGCTGAATGACCTCGAATCGATCGGCTTCGGCATCCCGGCACTGCGCCCGGAAGACATCGTCACGCTCAATGCAGGCAGCCCTGTTGAGCATGGTGCAATCGCCGTGATCGCACCGGGTACCGGCCTTGGTGAGGGCTACGTCACCTTTGATGGGCAGTACTACCGGGCACACCCTTCCGAAGGTGGGCATGTGGATTTCGCTCCGGCTAATGACCTGCAGATCGATCTGTTACGCTTCCTGCAGCGCCGCCTGAACCATGTCAGCTACGAATGGGTCTGCTCCGGCATGGGAATTCCCTATGTCTACCGCTTCCTGCGGGATGGTATGGGCTACGATGAACCTGACTGGCTGGCGGAAAAGCTGGCCTCAGTGCAGGATAAAACCCCTGTTATCTCCCGGGCTGCTTTCGAAATGGATGAGCCGCCACCGATCTGTGTCAAGACGATGGAGCTCTTTATCGAGATTCTCGGAGCTGAAGCAGGCAACCTTGCCCTCAAAGTGCTGGCGACCGGTGGCGTTTACCTGGCTGGTGGCATTCCGCCGCGCATCCTTGAGCCGATTCGCCACGGCGGCTTCATGGAGGCGTTCCTGAAGAAGGGACGCTTTTCGCAGCTTCTGAGCCACTTTCCGGTACGCGTGGTGATGAATCCGCAGACAGCGTTGATCGGCGCGGCGACGCAGGGGCTGCAGGCGCTGGGCAGGCTGTGAATCTATGCCCCGGCCTCACAGAGCCTGCCAGCATCTATGTGCACGTGCCCTTCTGCCGGGTGAAGTGCACTTACTGTGCATTTAACGTCTATACCCATCTTGAGCATCATATTCCGCAGTACGTCGATGCCGTGATCCGTGAGATGCAGCGAGTAAGCGCGGGGCGCGGCCCGTTGGTCGCCTGCTCGTTGTATCTGGGTGGTGGAACTCCCTCACTCCTATCCCCTGAACAGGTGAGGCGCATCATCGATGCCTCGGTACACTGGTATGGCCTTATGCCCGGAGCGGAGATCACACTGGAGGTTAACCCTGGCACGGCAACACCAGAGAGCCTCGCCGCGTACCGAACCGCCGGTGTAACACGTGTCAGCATCGGTGTACAGAGCGCCCAGACGGCAGACCTCCGTCTCTTCGGACGGGATCATACCTTCGCGGAGGCTATCTCGACAGCAGCAAGCGCCCGGCAGGCGGGCTTCGAGAACGTCAATCTCGATCTGATCTACGGCGCGCCCGGACAGTCGCTTGCGGGCTGGGAGTCCTCACTGGAGGCGGCGCTCAGGCTGGAACCCACTCATCTGGCCCTGTATGCCCTCACGGTGGAACTACGTACAGCGCTGTATTTCTGGATTGAGCGGGGGCGCGTGGCTCCCCCCGACCCTGATCTTGCCGCCGCGATGTACGATGCCGCCCGGGAACGGCTGGTATCAACCACCCTGACACAATACGAGATCTCCAACTGGGCACAGCCCGGCCTGGAATCCCGGCATAACCGCCAGTACTGGCATAACCGTCCGTTCTTCGGGTTCGGCGCAGGTGCGTTTGGCGCGATGTGTGGGGTGCGTTATTGGAATGTCCGTCCGGTCAGGCTGTATATCGAGCGGATACTGAGCGGAGAAGATGCCGGGAGGTATCCATTTTCACCCGCACTGGAAGGCTTCGAAGAAATCACACGGCGCATTGAGATGAGTGAAACGGCTTTTCTTGGCCTGCGGCTGGTGCGTGAGGGCCTCAGCCGGGCCGCGTTCGCTGCACGCTTCGGCGAATC
>JADZAD010000096.1 GCA_020852775.1 Anaerolineae bacterium | reverse complement strand
TGCGCCCGGCACTCATCCTCCGAGAGCCCGGCCATGGCGATCTCCGGGATGGTGTAGATCGCAAAGGGCAGCACGCCCGCTTCGTCGGTGTGCCCCTGCCCGAAGGCGTAGGCCATCGCCACCCGCGCCTGCTCCATCGAGGCCGAGGCCAGTGCCGGGAAGCCGATCACGTCCCCGGCGGCGTAGATGTTCGGCACACTGGTCTGGTACTGCTCGTTCACGAGGATCAGCCCGCGCTCCCCCAGCGCCACCCCCGCCGCCTCTAGCCCCAGCCCGCTGCTGTTGCTCTGCCGCCCCGCCGCCACCAGCACGGCGTCCGCCTTGATCACCCCGCCATTGGAGAGCGCCAGCCGCACCCCCTCGCCGGCGCGTTCAACGGCGGTCAGGCGCGTGTTGAAGATGAAGCGCAGGCCGAGCAGCTCAAGCTGTGCCTGCAGCCGCGCCGAGAGGTCGCCGTCGATGAAGGTCAGCAGGCTGCCGCGCCCATCGACGAGCGTGACGCGCACCCCCAGCGCGGTGAAGATGCTGGCGTACTCGCAGCCGATCACGCCGCCGCCGACCACCACCAGCGAGCGCGGGATGCGATCCATCTGCAGGATCGTGTCCGAATCCAGCACCGCGTGTCCGTCGAAGGGGATCTCCGGCGGGTGCAGCGGCGCGGAGCCGGTGGCGATCAGAATGAACTCGGTGCTGAGGTCGCGGACTGCGCCGTCCGGCGCAGTGACGCGCACGGTGTGCGGCCCGGCCAGTGCCGCGCTGCCGCGCACCAGTTCGATGCCGTGCCGCTCCAGGTTGCGCCCGATGATCCCCCATTCGTTCTCGACCACGATCTGCTTGCGGTACATGAAGTCGCGGATCGTCAGGCCCTCACGCAGCGAGTAGTCGATGCCGTACAGCCCGCGCTGGCGCAGTCCGGAGAAGTACAGCGCGGTTTCACGCAGGGTCTTGCTGGGGACCGTCCCGGTGTTGATGCCCGCCCCGCCGGGCTGCTCCGCCCGCTCGACGACCGCGACACGCTTGCCAAAGTAGGCGGCGCGGGCCGCGCCCTTCTCGCCCGCCGGCCCGCAGCCGATCACCACCAGATCGTAGTCATAGCCCGCCATGTCCCCTCCGCTCCCTGATACCGCCTCAACGATTTACCGACCGGATTTGTCGGTAAGTCTAGGATCGAGGGGCGGAGGGCGCAACTCAGGGACAGAAAAAGGCCCCTTGCGGGGCCCTTCCTGACGGGCAGATGACTGGCCGTGCCTATTTGTGGTGCACCTGGTAATAGCGTTCCATGACGATAGCGACCGTCACCAGCACGACCAGCGGCAGGGCGATACGGACGATGAACATGGCGGCGACTGACAGGACTTCAAACATTTTCGGGCTCCTTTTGCGTTAGTTAGTCTGAATAATTGCATTTTCACAGGCGGTGGGGCGGGTATGCCCTGCCCCACCGCGGATTCAACTTACTCTCCGGCGGCGGGCTGCGGAACCGGCGCGGCCGTATGGGCGTGAGCCGCGTGCTCGTCGTAGCCCTCGGCGAAGGCGGGCAGGTAGCGCAGCCCCAGCGTCAGGGCCAGCAGCACCGCGGAGAGGATCCCCGCGACCGCGCCCCATTCGTAGAACGACGGCGTGTAGGTCGGGATCACCGGGTAGGTGATCGCCGGTTCAACGCTGAGCGGGGTCAGGAAGCCGATCAGGGTGGTATGCCAGCGGTGCATCGCCAGCCCGACCACGATCATGCCGCAGCCAATGAAGAGGCCGACGCGGTTGCGCTTTGCTGCCGCCCACAGCACCAGGAAGGCCGGGACGATGCCGCCCAGGGCCACTTCCCAGCCCCAGAAGTTCATCGCGTATGTTCCGCCCGTCAGCGCGGCGGTGGCTTCGCTGCGCAGCGGGACGTAGCCGTAAGTCCCGGCATAGATGTCCCAGAAGCGGATGTAGAGGTAGACCAGCATCACGCCGCCGATGACCTTGGCTACGTTGAAGAGCACGTTCTCCGGTACCACTTCGGTGCCGCGCAGCCAGCGGGTGACGATCGCCACCGCAACCGCCAGTGCCGGGCCCGCCGCCATCGCCGAGATGATGAAGATCAGCGGGAGAGTCGGGCGGAACCAGATCGGGCGGGCGATCAGCACGCCGAAGGTGCCGCCGAGCGACGACTGGTGCAGCATCGAGAAGCCGAGGCCCATGTAGGCCAGCACCGGGGCGAAGCTGTGCACCATTTCGGCGGTGCGGCGCACGCCGGGCCAGCGCTCAAAGAACGGGTGGGTCACCACCAGCGGGAAGACCTCGAGCACCAGCACGCTGAAGTACAGCAGGATGCACATCGTGACTTCCCACAGCATCGAGTGGACGTTCCAGTAGATCACGGCGTGCCAGAAGCGATCCGGGCGGCCAATATCGAGCGCCAGGGTGCACATCGCGGCGGTGTAGCCCATAATGCCGATGAACACGGCCAGCCGGGCGATCGGGCGGAAGCTCTTGACGCCGATGATGTAGACCAGCGCCGAGAGGAAGAACGCGCCGCCGGCCAGGGCGATCGAGGTCACGTCCGCGGTGATCCACAGGCCCCACGGCACGAGGTCGGTCAGGTTGGTGATGACCAGCCCTTTCCAGAAGACCATACCGCCGGAATACAGCCCTACCCCGATGCCCGCGAGCAGCAGCAGCACCCAGATGATGAAGGCCGGGCTCAGCGTGCGGAAGAAGTCACGCAGTCTGGTTGCCATGGCTTATGCGCTCCTTTCAGGCAGGAGGTAGAAGACGCGCGGGTGGACGCCGGTCTCTTCGCGCAGCACCATCGATTCACGGGAGGCCAGCAGCTTGCTCACCTGGCTGTCCGGGTCGTTCAGGTCGCCGAAGACGCGCGCCCCGACCGGGCAGATGTTGCAGCAGGCGGGGGCCGCCGCCCGGTCTTTGCCGGGGGTCAGGCCCTGCGCCAGCCCCGCGTCGATGCGATGCGCACAGAAGGTGCACTTCTCGACGACGCCGCGCGGGCGCCGCTTGACTTCGCTGTTGCCCCATTCGGTCGCCATCGGGGTTGGCCCGGAAGGCTGTTCCCAGTTGAAGTAACGCGCACCGTAAGGGCAGGCGGCCTGGCAGTAGCGGCAGCCGATGCACTTGTCGTAGTCCATCGCCACCAGCCCGTCCGGGCGGTGGTAAGTTGCCCCGACGAGGCAGACCTCAACGCACGGAGCGTGTTCACAGTGCATGCACGGGCGCGGGATGAACACTTCCTTC
>JADZAD010000095.1 GCA_020852775.1 Anaerolineae bacterium | reverse complement strand
GCGCGAGAGCCCATCGCTGGACATTATCCGCCTGCTGCAGGAGCGCGGAGCCGAGGTGATCTACAACGATCCGTATATCCCCGACCTGCATCATGAGGGGCTGCCGCTGAACTCCGTTGATCTGGATGCTGAACTGTTCGCGGAAATGGACTGCGTGATCGTCGTTACTGATCATACTGTCTATGACTGGCAGATGCTGGCGGATCATGCGCGCATCGTCATCGATACGCGCAATGCTCTCAAGCGGATCGCCACACCGAAAGCGACCGTTATCCGCCTGTAAGCGGCGGCTCCCATACTGCCTGCACCATGCCCGGTGAAATCTCTCTGCCCCCGGCAGAGCCGCTCAATGTCCTGATGATCGCCCTCGGTGATGAGATCCTCACCGGCTGGGGAGACGTGCGTGAGCGACACATCGAGTACGCCGGGCGGGTCAACCACCTGCACGTTATCGCCTATTCGCCACGCAGGCGCGGCCTCAGCACCACGCGCATCAGCGAGCATCTGACCGTCTACCCGACGCGCTCCACGACGCGCCCCGGCTTCATCCTCGATGCTTTTCACATCGGGGCTGCGATTTGCCGCGAGACGCCCGTCCATGTCATTACCACGCAGGACCCGTTTACGACCGGGCTGGCCGGCGCGTGGCTGAAGCACCGCTTCGGCATCCCGCTGCACGTCCAGAACCACAGCGACTTCTTCGATAACCCGTTCTGGCTCGCGGAGAGCCCCCTGCGTAACCGTGCCTTCAACCTGCTGGGCAGGTGGGTACTGCGGCGTGCCGATACCTGCCGCGTGGTCAATACTGCCGAGAAGGCCAAGTATGTTCGGATGGGGATCCCGGAGGAGCGGGTCGCGGTCGTCCCGGTGCCGGTGCGCCTGGAGCGATTCACGCCGGAGGGAGTACCGGGTGAGGAAGCAGCACTGCGGGCCGCACTCGATCTGCCGCCCGGCGCCCCTGTCGTGCTGTGGGTGGGCCGCCCCGTAGCGGTCAAGGCGCTGCCGGTACTGATCGATGCTTTCAGCCGGGTATTGTCGTGGCATCCGGAGGCGTACCTCGTCCTGGGTGGGGATTTCAGCGCGCGCGGAGGCCTTGTTGAGCAGGTGGCCCTGTCCGGCCTCACAGAGCGCGTGCGCTTCGCGGGGAGGATCGCGCACGAGGACCTGCCGGCCTGGTACCGGCTGGCAAGCATTTTCGCCCTGCCTTCACGCTATGAGGGCTTCGGGATGGTGCTGGTCGAAGCCGCTGCCTGCGGCGCCCCCGTTGTCGCGGCGCGCAGCGCGGGCGCACAGGAGATCGTTCTGGATGGGGAAACGGGCCTGCTGTACACCGTCGATGACGCAGCGGATATGGCAGAGCAGATCAGGGCGCTGCTCAGTGACCCGGCCCGCGCCCGGCAGCTGGGTGAACGCGCGCGGGCTCATGTTGCGGAGCGGTTTGACCGCGCAAAGGGCCTTGAAGCGATCATCCGGGAGTGGCAGCGCACCGCCGCCACCGCACGTTAGACTTCCACGAGGACGTCGTTCCCTTCGGCCCGAACTTCAAAGCGGCGTACCGGCTTCGTGGCCGGCATACTCAGCACCCTGCCCGTGCGGATGTCAAAGCGCGCCCCATGGCGTGGGCACATAATCTCGTGATCATCGAGCTCACCTTCCGCGAGTGGGCCATCATCGTGTGTACAGATGTCCTCAACTGCGTAGAGCCTGCCACCTACGTTGAAGATCACGATCCAGACATTGCGTACCTCCACAACAAGGCGTCCACCGGGCGGGACGTCCTCCAGTGCAGCCACGCGTATTAAGTCAGCCATTGGCTTTCCTTCAATGCAAAAATGGATGTTACCCGGAGTATAGCGCGGCGCTTACTCGTATTTCAGCGCCACCGCCGGGGTGAGCGTCGCCGCCCGCAGGGCCGGATACAGCCCGGAGATTAACCCGACCAGTGCTGAGAAGATCAACGCGAAGGCCACCAGCCAGATTGGGGTGATGACGATAGCGGTCGGGGCCTGCCCTCCACTCTGCGCAGCTTGGCTGGCAAAGTAGGACACGGCGAACAGGTTGATCACCTGGCCGACCACCCAGCCGAAAGCAATACCGCCGACCCCACCTACCAGGCCAATACCGGCGGCCTCCCCGAGAAAGATGCTCAGGACATCGCGGTTCGTCGCGCCAACGGCTTTCAGCAGGCCGATTTCGCGGGTACGTTCCAGCACCGCCATCGTCATGGTATTGGCAATACCGATCGCCGCTACCAGCAGCGCGATCGCCCCGATGCCACCGAGAACCACCTGCAGCACCACGAAGATCGAGTTGACTCCCTGAAGTACCTGCTGAGGGCTGAAGGCCTGGTACCCCATCTCCGTGATCGCGGCAGTCGTGTCCATTGCTTCACCCGGGTCACTGACCTTGACGATGACCTGCGGATAGCCATCCCGGTTGCGGTTGACACGCCTGCCAAGCACCCATTCGTTGAGCGCAGTCACGTCTGTGAGCGGCATGTAGATTGAGTAATCAGGCTCACCCTGCATGACCTCAAGGATGCCTACCACGCGCACCTGCAGTGTGCGTTTAACCTCCTGTCCGTCCTCGCTGTACTTGATCACCGTCAGGGTAATCTGGCGGTTGAGCAGATCGGGTGGCGGTGGAGGCTCCTGGCCTGGCCGCAGCGTCGGATCAGAAAACGTCGTCGGGACATAAGCGCCGAGGATGACCGTCCCACGGCTCAACTCGAGGCTGCCTTCATCCGCTGACAGCCCGATCAGCGAGAGATCGCTCACGCTTACCCCGGTGACACCCATCCAGTTCACCTGTCGCCCGACGTTCAGGATAGTCGAGGCCTGCACGTTATCACGGGCGATCACGTTGACAACCCCGGGCAGTTCGGCAAAATCCCGCAGGGACTGGTCAGTCAGCAGCACCGGATCGGCAGGCCGTACCGCACTCAGGCCAAAAGATTCGGTGTAGGCAGGAAAGACCATGACCTGCGTCAGGTCGCCGATACCGCCGATCTGCTGCGTGATCGTCTGCTGCAGGCCTACCGCCATCGAGACCAGCATCACGACCGCGGACGTCCCGATCACGACGCCGATCGCCGTCAGCGCGACACGTCCCTTACGCCGCCCCAGGTTATCCAGTGCCAGCGATACCAGTTCCCAGAAGGTCACGAGATGCCGCCTGCCCCGTGTGTATCGTAGTAATGCCAGATGCCACGCTGCTCGATCATCCAGGCCTGTGAATCAACTGATCTGCCGCCGCGCCCCGGGCGCAGCCGCTCGTAGTGACCATCCGGCAGCAGCATGTGTGACTGGACGTTGTCGCCCAGGTGTATCTGCATGATGTTTTTCATCAGTGACTCGCGGATAGCCGGGTCTTCTACCGGGAAGAGCTGCTCGACCCGGCGGTCGAGATTGCGCGGCATCAGGTCGGCGCTGCCCAGATAGAGTTCCTCCTCGCCACCGTTGCGGAAGTAATACATGCGGGCATGTTCAAGGAAACGGCCGACTACCGAGGTCACGGTGATGTTC
>JADZAD010000094.1 GCA_020852775.1 Anaerolineae bacterium | reverse complement strand
CATCCGTCACCAGGCAGCGGATCATCGGTGTGTTGTGTTCGTGGTAGCGCCGCAGGTAGGAAATATCCAGTGGTGGGACCTCCTGCAGCCGCGCCCAGACGATCTCTCCACCGTAGTCGTGGCCGATACCATGACCACACAGGCGCGTCTGCACCTGCCATGTCGCCAGCCAGAGCGCCGTGTTCGCTGCTGCCGCGCCGATCTGGTAGATGTCCTCTGTAGGGATGACGTCCACTTCAGGGGTGGGCAGGAATGGAATGCGGATAATGTTGTCGATAGCGATTGGCCCGTAGACGAGAACATCACAATCTGCCACAGTGGGCCTCCGGTGTGGATGAGAGAGTGCCCTTATTGTACTCAATTCAGGCCAGGTTAGGCGGACGAATCTGGCCTGCTGGCTGTGGTTTTGCCTGCAACCTACCCGTGATATACTGCCCTTATGGAACCTGATGAATGGCAGGATCGCTGGCGAAAAACCTATCAGCAAGCCGGTGTGATGCTTGAGCGAGCCGGCCTGGGGGCGTTCGCCGGAGCGTTTGGCCTGGCGTTCAGGCCACTTGCCCCGCTGGTGGCGCAGATGATCTGGGTCGCTCAGCCTGCTTCCGGGCTTTTCGGATACGGCGATGCGTTTCAGGCGCTGGCGCTTTTGCTGGAAGCGCCGCCCGTGGCGGAGGCGGGTGACGAATGCCAACTGTGATCAACTTCACGCATCTCCCCGCCCTGGCGATACTTCTTTCAGGTGCAGCGCTGCTGGTGGTGTTCAGCCTGCTGATCCGGCGTGGTTTCCGGCCCGCTCTGCGCCACCTGAGCGCCTACTCTGCGCTGCATAAGCAGGTTGGTGAGGCACTGGAAAGCGGGAGGCGCGTACATATCGGGGTGGGATCGGGCAGTGCCTATCGTGAGGATGCCGCGGCTACCCTGGCCGGACTGGCTGTGCTGGGGGAAGTGGCGCAGCTCTCAGCGATCACTGATCTGCCCCCGGTCGCTACAACTTCCGATGCCTCGGTGCTGCCACTGCTCAGTGGCACAATCAGCCAGGTAGCGCGTGACGCAGGGGCGGCGGCGTCTTCCGCGCCCGAAGACGCACGTATGGTTGCGTTCGATCCACTGGCGATGGCCGGGGCGCTGACGAGCGTGATCAGCGATGACCGGGTCCATACAAGTATACTGGTAGGGTCTTTCGGCGCGGAGGCAGCTTTGATCGCTGAGGCCGGAGCGCGCAGCCAGATTGAGCAGATGGCCGGCAGCGACCGGCTGGAAGGGCAGGCAGTCGCCTGTGTGGCGGTGGATCACCCGCTGCTTGGTGAGGAGATTTTCGTTGCCCGCGCTTATCTCTCTGGCAGCCGCTCTGCGTTCAGTGCCGTGCTGGTGCAGGATGTGCTGCGCTGGCTGCTGGCCGCGGCGATCGTTATCGGTTCGCTTCTTTCACTGGCGGGCCTGCTGCGCTGAGGTCGCCACGATTAATCAGGAGGCTGCTCCTGAACAGGTGGTGAGGTAATGAAGTCTGTTGTCCCGGTTGCGACCGCTATCAGTGTGGGGCTGGTTGTCCTCGCCAGTTATTTTGTCGATTTAGGGGAGTTGACGGCGCTGCGGCTGGTGCTGACGGACTGGGCTGCGACGCTGGGCGGGCTGGCAGTGCTGATTGGCATTGGAAACCTGCTGCTGGTGCATCTGCGCCGTGTCAATCAGGGCGTCAAAGGCTGGCCCTACAGTACGCTGACGCTGGCCTTCACGCTGGCGATGATCATCGGGGGTGTGCTGGAAGCTTCTCTGCGTGGCCCTGAAGCACTCTATGCACGCACCAGCTATACCGGCCTGCTCTTTGACGGTGTGATTGTGGCGTCCCAGGCTGCCCTTGCCAGCCTGGTAATGTTTGCGCTGGTGTTCGCGGCAGTGCGGATGCTGCACGTCCGCCCGGTGGGCTGGACGGTGCTGTTTCTGGTATCGGCTGCGGTTGTGCTTGTCGGCTGGATCCCACTCGCGGGGGTCACGCTCTTCGCGGCGCTGCGGACATGGCTGCTCGGAGTCCCTGTAGTGGCGGGCGCGCGCGGCGTGGCGCTGGGTGTGGCGCTGGGGGTCGTGATGGTCGGCCTGCGGGTGCTTACCGGCCTTGAGCGTCCTTACCGCGGATAGAGGCCATCGCAGATGGTGGAACAGTGAACAACATGCCTGGAAAGTCGCTGCTCAAACCGCTGCCTTCATCTCCAGCAGGGCTGCCCCTGTGGCTGGTTCATTACACCCGGCCTGCCACAGTGCCTGCCCCCGCGGCTGACCTGCCTGCGTGGCTGGAAGGGCGGATTGCGCGCCCTCATGCGCCGGAAACCAACCCTCCTCTGCCGGACTGGCTGCGCCTGACACGCCCCACTGCACCTTCGCCTGCCGATAGTTTGCTTCCGGATTGGATGGAGGGTGCGGCTGTTTCGTCTTCTCCCGGAGATGATCTGCCTGATTGGCTCAGGACGCTCGCGGTTGAGCCCGATTTGTCTACGCCCGCAGCTTTCGATACCAGCAGCACAGGTGATGCGCTCCCGATATGGTTGGTCCAGCCGGATATGCCTGAACCCCCCGCCGGTACGCCTCCAGCCGTGGGGGCTTCTGCCGGCAGAATGTCTGGCTCAACCAGTGATATCCCGGACTGGCTTCAGCACGGTATGGAGCCTGCCCCGGCGGTGAATCCACCAGCGGATGAGGCACTCCCGGAGTGGTTGCTGGCTGCTGAGGCCGCCGCTGAACCGCTGCCCACGCCGGAAGCGCCCACCGAAAGAGACATCCCGGATTGGTTGAGTGCGGCGGTTGATGCGGCCCCGGCTTCGCCATCTCCAGCTGTACTACCTCCCTCGATACCGGTACAGGCGCAGGATGATATCCCTGACTGGCTGGATATGCCCCCAACCCGCCAGCCTGCCATTCCGGCACCGCAGGCCGGTCCGGATGATATTCCTGATTGGCTGCAAGGAGCTGAACAGCTCTCCACGCCTGAGCCCGCAACAGCCCCTCCGCCCGCTCCGATGCCCGTAGATGCGCCTGCCCCGACACCGGCTGAACCAGACTGGCTGAGTGAGCTTGACCTGGATGAGATGCTCAGTGCGGAGACAGGCACTACCCCTTCCACGCCGGCCGCCTCATCTGCTGACCTGTTCGGCCTGACGCCTGATCTGTTTTCGGGCCTGGAGCAGCCCACGCCGGGCGAGGGACTGAAGGGTGGCTCCGATGAATTGCTGTCGGAGCTGTTCAGTGAGCCAGGGGAACGGGGGCCGCTGCCCCTGTCCCGGGATGATCTGAAGACATTGGACGGGCTGCGTTTTGAGCGCATTCTCGATGGACAGGAGGAAGCACAGGTTGCCCCGCGTGAAGAAAAGGTGGGGGCGCTGAAGAATGTCACCGGTGTGATTCGCCCCGAACTGATATTTGAAGGCGGATCGCTGCGCGCTGCTGGAGTTGGTGAGCCGGTGGTCGTGACGGACACTCAGCGCGAGCGGATCGTTGCATTGGATGCGCTTCTCAATGCTGGAGCGGAAACGCGCTCTGCAGTCAGCCGCTCCCCCTGGCCGGTGCGTGTGGCTCGCTGGGGTACCGCCGCCTTGATGACGGCAGTGGTTGCGTTCGTGATCTTCTCTGATACGCCGGTGCTGCCACAGGCAGGGCTACAGCCCGCTGCCGGGCAGGCTCATGCCGTGTTGGAATCCGTCCCTGATGATGGCATCGTGCTGGTGATCTTCGATTATGATCCGGCTGCTGGTGGCGAGCTTGATCCACTCGCAGACGTGCTCTGCGCGCATCTGGCGAAGAAGCCGAACCTGACCCTGCTGGCGATCAGTACCCGTGCCGCGGGCCCTGCACTGGCCTCACGGACTTTCGCTCGCGTGGATCGCCCGGACAGTGACAGCGCATGGTGGAACCTGGGGTACCTGCCGGGGAGCAGTGTCGGGGTGCGCAGCCTGGTGATAGGCATGCCCGGCGGACTGCCTTCCCCGCTCGCGCGGGATTATAGCGGGGCTGAGACCGGGATCGAGGCTGGCTCACTGCGCGCGCTGGGGCCAGATGCGATCGTGCTGCTGGTGGATTCCGCCCAGGAGGCCCGGATGTGGGTGGAGCAACTCGCACCCTACCCGGATGTCCCACTGGTAGCGGCGGCCAGCGCCGGGGCAGCGGCCTTTATTGCTCCGTACTATGAGAGCGGCCAGATCGATGCGCTGATTACCGGGCTGCCGGGTGCTGCTGCTTACCAGGCGGTCGGCGAACTCTCTGCTCCGGCGGGAGAAAGGCGTGCTGAGAATGCACAGGCTGCGGGTGCGCTGGCGGCCCTGCTGGTGATAGCGTTAGGCAGCCTGTTCTATGGGCTGGAGCGGCTTCGTCCGCGGCGAGGAGGCCTATGACACTGCCCACGCTGACCCCGCTTCAGGCCGATCTGCTGGGTGGGGGGCTCGGATTCATCTTCACGATCGCGCTCCTGAGCTACCTGGTGGGCGACAATCCGCTCTATCGCGCTGCGCTGCACATCTTCATCGGCGTAGCGGCGGGGTATGCGGCACTTGTGGTCATCTACCAGGTAATTGCACCTCGCCTGGTTTCTCCGCTGTTAAGTGGTAACCTGATGGTAGTAGCGCTGGCAGTGGTGCCGTTTGTCCTCTTCATTCTCCTCGCCCTCAGGCTGAGCCCGGGCACTGCCCTGCTCGGCAGTATCAGCGCCGCCTACCTGGTCGGCGTGGGGGCGGCAGTCGCGATGGGGGGTGCATTGACCGGCACGATCACCGGGCAGGTGCAGGCCACATGGCTGGCCCCTGGCGGCAACCTTCTCAACAACGTGATTATTCTGATCGGTACAGTGACGACACTCCTTTACTTCCAGTTCTGGGTGCGGGGCAGAACCGTGACCGGTGAGGATGAGCGGCCCGCCCTGCTGCAGGGCATCGTCAACGTTGGGCAGGTCTTTCTGGTGGTCACTCTCGGCGCAGTGTATGGCGGGATGATCCTCTCCGGGCTGGCGGTGTTCAGCCAGCGCCTGCTGGCGATCGCCAACTGGCTGGCGCGGGTGTTCTGATCCGGTTGTCCGTAAACGACTGAGGCGACAGGCATGGGAAGTCTTTTCGGCGATACCCCACCTGATACCGGCCCGGCCCCCCGGCAGGAACATACCGGGGCGCTGCTCGCGGTTGACGTTGGCTCTGTACATACCCGCGCAGTGCTGATTGATATGGCAGAAGGAGTGTATCGCCTGTTTGCCACTGCACAGGCGCCGAGTACAGGTGGCCCTCCCTGGGAGAACATCCAGATGGGCGTGATCCATACACTGGAGCAGATCAGTGCCGCAACCGGGCGCACCGTTCTTGACCAGTCGCTCAACCTGATCGTCCCGGAGCGGGATGACTTCTTCGGGGTGGAGCACTTCGCCGCTACAGCGAGCGCAGGCAAGCCAATCCGCGCGGTGCTGGTAGGGCTGGTGCCGGGGATCAGCCTTGATAGTGCCCGGAGGGCTGCGGAGAGCGTCTATCTGGAGGTGATCGATACGATCAGCCTGGCGGATACCCGCTCACAGGAGCGGCAGATCGAGGCGATCGTGCAGGCTGCGCCAGATGTGATCATCATCTCCGGAGGCACAGATGACGGCGCGGTTGCCACAGTCAGGCGTATGATTGAGACCGTGGCACTCACCTGCCTGCTGCTCAGGCGTTCAACCAGAGTAACGGTGATCTACGCCGGGAATCCGGCGCTGCATCAGGAGGTCCACGCCACGCTCATGGAGGGGCTGGGAATCCACACGGTGGTGACAGGGAACGTCCGGCCCGGCCTGTTCAGCGAATCGCTGGAGGGGGTGCAAACAGAGCTGGCGGCGTTCTACAACACTCAGAAGGCGCGCAGCACCAGTGGTTTCGAGGAGATCACCGAGTGGGCGGATGAAGCGATCCACCCGACTTCACATGCGTTCGGACAGATGATCACCATAATGGGGACGCTTGAACGAAGGAACGTCCTCGGTATCGATCTGGGTAGTTCCGCAACCACTATCGCGGCTTTCCGGGATAGCCGGCCTACCCTGAGCGTCTTCAGCCGGCTGGGGATTGGCCATTCCCTGCGTGATGCCCTGCGCGATATCCGCCCTGAGGCGCTGCTGCGCTGGATGGCGGTGGAGGCAGATGGGGCCGACCAGGTGATGGATGCTGCGATGAACCGCTGGTTGTATCCGCACACGATCCCGGTTACAGCTTTTGACCGCGAACTGACGTATGCACTGGCGCGTGAGATTACGCGCCACGCGCTGCACGCGGCGCGCCAACGATGGAAGGGCGTACCTGAGCAGGGCGTATTGTCAGGCTTCGACACGATCCTGCTTTCCGGCGCGACGCTGGCGCAGGGACCGCATCATGGTTGGGGGCTGCTGGCGGCACTGGACGCCCTGCTGCCGGTAGGGGTCGCCCGGGTGCTGATTGACCCCTATGGCTTGACCCCGGCATTCGGAGCACTCTCGTCAATCAGTGCTCGCGCAGTGGTACAGGCCATGGAAACCGCGTTTCTTGACATCGGGACAGTCATTGCGGTTTCCGGCAAAATGCGGCGTGGTGATGTGGCCCTTCGTGGGCAGGTTACAGTCTCCGGATTGACAGGATTCCGGACGGATTTCGAGGTTCCTTTCGGCTCACTGATGGTTGTACCCCTTGAGCCTGGGCTGGAGGCTGAACTGGTACTACAGCCGCGTGGTGTCACGATCAGCGGCCTGCCCGGAGGGACAAGCCGGTTGAAGATACGCGGTGGAGAAATGGGCATCATTATTGATGCGCGGGGCAGGCCATGGCGCTTCCCGCCCGACGGGGCGGAACGCCGCGAGATGATCACGGGCTGGGAGCAGGCCCTGACGCGGCAGGCAGGCCCGGAACCGGTGCTGCGGGCAGACGGGAGCGTATGACAACATCATGGCCCTGATTTACGCTGACCGTGTCATATCGTCCTCCGTGACTATCCGGCATGAGTATGCACTGCCGCCCGGGAGCACGGCTCAGGTCTCCATCGGGCAGAGAGTGCGTGCACTGGATCCGCTGGCCGTGAACGATCTCTCTACGAGATACCGCCTGATCAACCTCGCAGAGGCGCTCCACGCACCGCCTGAAATCGCCCGTGACCTGATGCGTCGCCTTGAAGGGGACATGGTCGAAAAGGGTGACGAAATCGCCGCGCGCACCCGTTTCCTGGGCAGGACGCGTGTGCTCGCGCCGGTATCGGGACGGATTGCGGAGGTTACCGGCCCATACGTGCTCATCGAAGCGGAGCAGGCACATACCGAAGTCTCCAGCCCTGCTCCCGGCAGAATCATCGACCTGGATATACAGAGCTATGTCAGCATGGAAATGAGCGGGACGATCCTGGAGCTTGCCTGGGCCAGCGGCAGAAGCGTCTGGGGGACGCTCAAAGTGCTGGATACCGCCCCATCGGAGGAAGCCAACGCCAGCCGGATCACTATCGACCACCGTGGTTCAATCATCGTCGTTGGCTCTCCGCTGACCGCCGATTTGATCGAAGCAGGCAGCCGTGCCGCGATCAAGGGATTGATCGGCTCCAGCATCAGCCACCGACTGCTGCCACTGCCGGATGATCTCACCTTTCCGGTTGCAGTCACTCAGGGGTTTGGTGCTCTGCCTATGAGCCCGGCGCTGCTGCCCCTGCTGGCAGCCCACGACGGGCGTGACATCGCTCTGAACCTGGGGATTGGCCCACACTGGCGTGAAAAACGACCTGAGATTATCATACCCGTAGAGTCCTCACCCCCACCTTTTCAGCCGCGCAACAGGCTGGCGGTGTTCTCGGTAGGGGATCGGGTACGCGTTCTGCAGGAGCCCTGGATCGGGGGAATCGGGACGATCCGGCACATTCCTGGGCAGGCATACCAGCTTCAGAGCGGGCTGTGGGCTTCTGGCGCGCTGGTCGAAACTGCCCCACGGGAGACGGTGTTTGTCCCATTTGAGAACATGGAATATCTCGGCTGATCGGGCCTGTATGCGTACTGATGCCTGCGGGTTTGACGCACAACGATTTTGGTGAAACACTAATGAACACACACCCCGTGAGAGAGCCGCTGCGGCCCTCTCACGGCTATGGGTGAAGAGCTTTACCGATACACGCTGCTTATCCGGGACCCTTCGCCAGCCTCTACCGTCAACAGGGGGAGAATCATGGCTGACAACAACGACGATCTGTACTTCAGTTTTGATGATGAGGAGCCGGCCGGCCAGCCCGCCCCCGCACCGGAAGGGGAAAAGGGCAACCGGGGCTTCCTGATCGGCGCGATCCTGCTGGCGGCCGTCTTTGTGCTTGGCATTTGCGCCGTGCTCGTTCTCGTCGTGTTCAAGCCATTTGGCCCCGGTGAACCGCAGGTTTCAGAGAACCAACTGACGAATGAAGCGAACATGACGCTCTTCGCGCAGACGCAGACTGCGGAAGCGGCGACCGCCGCCACGGTCGCCGAAGTGCCTGCGGTGATCGAGGAGCCGACCAGTACCCCCCAGCCGATCCCGGCCTCTCCAACCCCTACCACCGGCCTGAATATCACTCCGATTACCACTGAAAGCACGGCGGAAACAGGCGGGGGTGACGCGGGTACAGAAGCGGCACCCGCTGGCGGAACGGCTGCCCCGACCCTGCGCGCTACGCCAACCGCCGCGGGTGGCCTGAGCGGTGCGGGAGGACAGGGCGGGCCGGTTGCGCCCACTGCGCTGGTCCAGCCGACCGCACGCGCGACCTCTGGCCTGGTGGTCGTGACGCCGCTTGGCGGGCAGGCGACCCTTGCCCCGGCAGCAGGTGGGACGAGTGCGCCGACAGCCGTGGTCGGGGCGGGCGCTTCGACCACCGGGCAGGGCGGCCCCATCCAGCCAACACTGCCGAACACCGGCTTCAGCAGCACCGGTGGTCTTGCTGGTATCGGCCTGCTGGCTGTGACACTGGTGGCGGTCGTGTTTGTTGTGCGCCGCCTGCGGACGAAGTAACCTCCGCACGGATAGCAAAGGACCCTACGGGGCTGTCACGCCGAAGACAGGCAGGGCAGCCCCGTTTTGTTGCCGAGGGCATGTATGTCTTCCAGAACCATCGCACGTGATCCGGAAATTGCGCGTATCGTATGGTATCTCGCTGAAGGGCAGTGCGTGTCCCTTGCCGGCCTGACGAACACCGGCAAATCCACGCTGCTGCGTGACCTGCGTTCGATGGAAGCGCGGCAGCAGTATCACAATGCCACCGGGCGCGAGGCATCATTCGTCTACGTGGACTGTAACGCGATGCTTGAGATCAGTGTACAGGGTTTCTATGAGCTGGTGCTCCGGGCCGTGCGGCAGAACATCCTCGACATATCGGATACGTTGCGAGACAAGTTGGTCGCATACTACAAACAGATCGTGGAGCCGGATACGCCGTTTCTGGTACCACTCAGTTTCAACAACGCCCTGACCGCGCTGATTGAGGAAGACCGCCGCGACCTTGTTCTGCTCTTTGACGAGTTTGACGAAGCCTTTGACGCGCTGGATGGTCGTGTCTTCCTTAACCTGCGCGCACTCAAGGATCGCTACGGGCCAGGTCTCAGCTATGTGACCGCCACTATCCGACAGCTTGATCAGCGCCGCAGTGATGACGCCACTGCTGAGTTCGTCGAGCTCTCCGCCGGGGCGACGGTCTTCCTGCCGCTCCTCACGCATGAACAGTCTGCTGGCCTGGCCCAGATGGTCGCCCAGGACGCCGGGCTGGCCGGTGTGCTCGCGCCAGAAGAGGTGGAGCTTCTCTGGAACCTGACCGGAGGGCATCCACGCATGCTGCGGGCTGCCGTTGGCTTGCTGGTCGAGTTGTTTCAGTACACAGCGACCGGGGCTCCGGTTGTGAAAGACCTGGCCGAAGTGGAACGACTGATCGCTCAGGACGTATCTGTCCGGGGGGAGTGCGTCAAGTTGTGGGCGCAACTTGCCCCACAGGAACGGGCTGCTGCGCTGCAGGTAGCACTCGGCGCCCCGGAGTCCGCCCCGCCCGGCGGGTTGGATGTGCTCAGGAACTGGGGGTTGATCATGGAATCGGACGGGCGGCCTGCCCTTTCAGGCAGATTGCTTGCCGCCTATTTGCGGGAGCAGCAGGCACAGACTGGTGAGCGGCACCCAGAAGGGCTGAACATCGACCGGGACGCGGGCACGGTATGGATCGACGGCAATGCTATAACGAGCCTTACTGACCTGGAATTCCGCCTGATCACGCTGCTCGAAGAGCGGGCTAACAAGGTAACCGACAAGTACCAGATCGTCGAGACGGTCTGGGGCGTGAACTACCTCGACGAGATCGACGACGCTCGCATTGAGAAACTCGTCAGCCGCCTGCGCGCGAAGATCGAGCCTAACCCGGCGGAGCCGCGATATATCGTCACGCTGCGTGGGCGCGGCTACCGGCTGGTCCTGCCCGGATAGGAGTTACTGCACCTCACGGGTCAGCACCGCTGCCCCGTAGCCCACCACACGCCCAAAATCCCCGGTGACATCACCCGATGTCGCGTAGTGCACCACCCGGGCGTGGGTCGCGCCCAGCCGCTGCGCGGTGAGCAGCACGGTGGCGATCGCGCCTCGCCCGCAGGCGAAGCCTTTCCCCTCGTCATCGAGCCGGATCACGGCCTTCGCATCGAACGCTTCAATGCTGTCGAGCACACGCTGATCAAACACTGCCGCCTGCTGCTGGGTGTAGAAGTGAGAGAGATCGCTGCTGGCTATATACAGAGTACGCTTACCGTCCCCCGCCAGCGCCTTTACCAGCGCCTCCGCAAGCTCCGCCGCGAGCGGCAGAGTCTGTTCGCGCAGCATCAGCGGCAGCAGGGTGAACGGGCCATCCAATGCGACCTGCAGGAAGGGTAGTTCGATCTCCAGAGCGTGTTCACCGTCAAAGCGAATGGGACGCAGTGGCATGTGCTCTTCGAGGCGGTTCAGGGCGTCACGGTCAACCGGGATCACACCGAGAGGCGTTTCGTAGGCGTGGTGGCCACTTGTCAGCACCGGGGCAAAGGACTGCGGCTGGTGCAGCGGGCAGACCACCACCACGCGATCAAAGGCCATACCCTGCACAATACTGAAAGCCCCTGCCGCGACCGGCCCGGAATAGACGTGCCCGGCATGTGGAGCAATCAGGCCGATGATTTCACCGGAAACCGGGGGCGCCTTGCTGGCGTCAAGCAGCCGGCTGACGGACTCTCGCAGCCGGATCGGGTTGCCGGGGTACCACATGCCGGCGATAGGAGAGGGGCGGACGTCAGCGATTGCATCGGACCTCATCACACACCTCCTGAAAACTGTTTCGGATCACCCTCCGCGTATGAGGATAAGGCCGAGAGCAGCCGCGCCGATCACGATCGCTATCGCTCCGATGGATCCCCAGATTTGCGCCATACCGGACTGATCCTCGACACGTATCTGCATCTGGTCGGGGCTTACACGCACCACATAGCGTGGTGTGATCAACCATGCCAGCGCCAGCCCGGTGACCAGGCCGCCCACATGCGCCCAGTTATCGATGCCAGGGCTCAGGCCGATAACCAGGTTGAGCGCGATCAGCTGGGCGATACCGGTCAACTGCCCGCGAGTGTTCGCCAGCACACCGCGGTTCAGGTACAGGAAGGGGATCAGAGCGCCCATCAGCCCGAAGATCGCGCCGCTGGCGCCGATGGCCGGGTTGGGGTTGAACACGAAGCTGGCCAGCGATGCGCCCAGCCCGGAGAGCAGGTAGATCGCTGTGAAGCGTGGCCTGCCGAACGTCTCCTCAATGCGTGGGCCAAGGATATAGAGCGCGTAGCTGTTGGCGAGGATGTGCACCAGCCCACCATGCAGGAACATCGGCGTAACGAATCGCCAGAGTTCGCCTTGCAGGATAGCGGCATTATCCTTTGCGCCGAGGGCGGTCAGCAGGCCGCCTGTCAGGGCATCGGCGAGGAATACGGCGATGTTCAGACCCATCAGCACGTAGCTCAGCACAGCGCGCCTGGTTGGGATACGTACCCTGGGCACGGGTGCGATCGGTGGGACAGTAACGGGCCTGGCCGGGGCCACGGGCTCAGGCTTACGTTCAAGTGGATGGACCGGCTTTGCCGGAGGAAGCGACATACGAATACACCGTGTAGGACAGGCTGCTTTTCTGATCTAAGTATACTCAACACGGTGGTGAAATGGTCACCCGATGTGCAGCTATCCGAATCCGCGCGCCTGCCACGCGGCGTATAGCGCCACGCTCCCGGCGGTAGCAGCGTTCAGGCTCTCGACCTTGCCACGCATGGGCAGGCTGATCACGAAGTCGCAGGTCTCACGCACCAGCCGCCGCAGGCCCTTGCCCTCTCCGCCAACGACAATCCCGATCGCACCGTTCAGTTTCGCCCGGTCGATCCGCACACTGTCGCCTTCCTGATCGAGCCCGGCCAGCCAGATGTCGCGCTCCTGCAGGGCGCGCATCGTCTGTACAAGATTTGTCACCCGCGCCACGGCGAGATGCTCGACTGCTCCAGAGGAGGCGCTGACAACCGCGGGCGTGATGGGCGCGGCACGGCGCTCCTGGATGACCACCCCGTGCACTCCGACTGCCTCCGCGGCGCGCAGCAGGGTGCCGACGTTCTGTACGTCCTGCAGCAGGTCGAGTACGAGCACAAAAGGTGGTTCGCCGCGCTCCGCGGCGGTTTCCAGCGCCTGTTCGATGGGGACATACGGGTACTCTCCAGCTTCGAGCAGTACCCCCTGATGGCTGGTAGTTTCAAGGCGCGCATCAAGCGATGGGCGCGGAGCCCGTTCGATCCTGAGATGGCGTACCGCGGCAAGTTCGAGAATCTGTCCGATCACCTCGCCTTCCTCAACCCGGTCGGCCAGTAGGAGCTGCCGGAAACTGCGCCGCCCGGCGCGCAGGGATTCGTATACCGGGCGTCGTCCGTAGAGTAGTTCGGTCGCCATCATGTCCTCTTCAGCAGTGCGAGCAGCCCCTCACGGCGCTCGGCCCATTCACGATCCAGCATTGAGTAAACGACGTGATCGACGTAGCGATCGGTCACCCACTCAGATTCCCGCTTGATGCCTTCCTGGAGAAACCCCAGCCGTTCCGGGATGGCGCGGCTGGGCAGGTTATCTACGCCACACTGGATTTCGACACGGTGCAGGCGTTCCGCCTCAAAGAGGTATGCCAGCCCGGCGACGCAGGCCCGTGTCGCCAGCCCCTGCCCGGTGAAGTTCTTGCCCAGCCAGTAGCCCACCTCGGTCTTAAGGCTGATCCGGTTGATGAAGTGGCAGAGCAGCCCCCCTGCCAGCACCCCCTGCTGCCAGATCGCGGCGTGGAAGCCGTCACCCGTGGCGGCTTTATGGGCGGCGGTGTCGATCAGCGCCTGTGTATCCGCCAGGGTGAGCACCCCCGACGACCAGCGTACCCGGCGATTAAGGAAGTCACGGTTGCGGGTGATCACATCGAACAGTGCCGGGGCATCCACGGGAACCAGCAGCCGGAGCTCGGTATGCGGGTCAAGTACCGCGGAAAACGGAGCACGCTGGCTCACTCAGCCTTCTTCCGCAGCAGGCGCATCCGCCTGGTGCGCTCCGAGATGCCGAACCCCCAGCGCTCGTAGAAGGGAACCATGTCTTCAAGGCAGTGCAGCACGAATGCATTGACATCCTGCAACGCCGGATGGGCCAGCACCGTGTCAATAAGCTTGCTGCCAAGCCCCAGCCCACGGTAGTTCTCTGCGACGATGACATCCGATATCGTTGCAGTCACGACGTAATCCGTCATCACGCGCAGAAACCCGGCCAGGTTACCGTTGACATCGTCGATGAAGGCGACGATCAGCGGGGTGTTTTCCAGAAGCTTGCGGGTCTGCTCGATAGTTCGATCCCTGGACCACCACTCTCGCTGGTAAAGCTCCGCTAACTGCTCAACCTGCGCGTCATTCAGACGATCGACCTGAACAAATGCCATAGGACTGCTCTCTTTCGTTGCTGGCATATCCCATTACAGCCTCAGTTTAGCCGGAAATGACCACAATTGCAGATTCGGCTCGCAGCTTTCATGATCGCCTGACTCTGGTATAGACTATCGGCGAGATCACCCAACGAGGAGCTTCCCGGTGCGTGTATCGCCTGTACTATCTGCCATCACGGCGCTGAGCATCTCACTAAGCGGGTGTGGTGCTTTTTCGCCGCCTGCTGAAGCCACGGAACCGGGTACGCCAGCATCCGTGATCACCGGTTTGCCACTGCCCGATACCGACGTACCTGGCACGGATATGCCCTCAGCCGCAGCCGTCGCCCCGACAGTTACCCTGACACCGCTGGCGCCTGATGCCAGCGACCTGCTGTCACTGATGTTTGCGCGGGACGAGGTAGCCGATGGCTTTCAGGTCGAGCCGGATCTGTCGGGTGTCCTGACGATGGACGAGTTGGCTGCGCTGCGCGGCGTCTCCTATGCGGAAGGGCTGCGCGCACTGGGGGTGCTGGAGATCTATCAGTTGTCTTACCGCAAGACGATTTCGGTGGTGCGATCGTGGTCAGCGCGCTTCCCGGATGATGGCCGGGCGCACACCTTTCTGGCGAACTACAGCCGCCTGCTCGGTGATGTGCGCCTGGAGGAAGTTGAAGCAGGGCCTTTTGGTGAGCAGAGCCGCGTGGTGCGCTACTCCTCTGACGATGATGAGGCTGTCACCTATGAGGTGCTGATCCGGGTACGCAACGTGGCCGGTGGGGTGCTGCTGGTCTTCCCCGGAGATCGGGTGAATGAACGGGATGTCGAGGAGTACGCGGCACAGCTTGAGGAGAAGATGCGAATCCGGCTGCTCGGTGAGATTCTCAACGCAACACCCACGCGCGCGTCCACCCGTGTTCCGACTGTCACCTGCACCCCGGCAGATGGCAGCGTCACCCCGCCGGTGTCGTCGTGCGCCTGTGATCGGGATCGCTATTCATGTGCGGACTTCGACAGCCGTGCTGAGGCGGAAGCGTGTTTCGCTGCCTGCAAAGAGCAGGGTGTCGGGGATGTCCACGGGCTTGATCCGAACGGCGACGGCCTGATTTGCCCGTTGTTACAGTAGGCAGGCGCGCTGCAAAGCAGTATGATCTGGCCTGTGAGCGAATTGTTGGTTGATCAAGCACAGGGGAACAGGATCAATGCGTCAATTTCGTCAGGTCTGGCAGCAGGCCCCCCGGGTGGTACGGGTTGCGATGATCGTCGGCTGGGTCGCAACTGGCCTGATTGTGCTGTGTTCGCTTGTCATTATCATCATGAATTTCCCAGCCTTGCAGGGCACTCCCTGATTCGGCTCGACTTCACCTTCCTGACAGACAGGCGCCCGGTATTCATGCGTGGCCGCCGCATATCAGCCCGCAGAGGAATGAGGCCATGACGAAATCCCCTGACTTGACTGTCCGCTGGATGACGCCATTCATGGTGGTGGTGGCCCTCATGCTGGCTGCCGGAGGAGTGCTGCTGGCGCTTACTGTGCCAGGGGCGTCTGCGGAAGCGTTGACGATGGCGCAGGTGCTCCCGGTCGCGGCTGGCGTGGCGTTGATCGCGGTGGCGGTGCTGCTCGCGCTGGTTGATCTGCTGTACCGGTACCATACGGAACGCATGCTGCGGCAGGCGCTGGTGATCGACATGGCGGGGCCGGATAGTGACCGGGTGCATGAGGCGGTGAGGCGGCTACGTGCTTATGGCTGGCTGACCGACGGCTCGCTGCGTGGGGCCGACCTGTGGCGTGCTAACCTGTCAGAGGCGGCGCTCTATGATGCGGATCTACGCGGTGCGCGCCTGACCGAAGCGAACTGCGAAGGGAGCGACCTGCGTGAGGCGAATCTCGAAGGGGTCAGCCTGCGTGACGCTGTGCTGCAGGGGGCCGAACTGGGCGGGGCGTGCCTGTGCCGGGCGACGCTTGAATTTGCGCGGCTGCAGGATGCGACCCTGCTGAACGCTAACCTGGAACGGGCCGACCTGCGTCACGCCCGCCTGGATGGGGCCGATCTCAGCTATGCGCGGCTGGCCCACACGAACCTCAGCGAGGCGAGCCTGGCCGGGGCTGACCTCAGCAATGCACAGATGCAGAGCGCACAGGTCACTGACGCGCAGCTGCAGCAGGCGAGCAGCCTGTGGAGTGCGATACTTCCGGATGGGCGGCGCTATGATGGACGCTTTGCGCTGATTGGTGATACCGAACTGGCCCGGCTTGGTGGTATTGACACAGTTGACCATGAGGCGATGCGTCGCTGGTACGCCGGGGATTCCGCCGGGGCATAATGCGAATCGCACTGCTGAGTGATCACTTCCCGCCGGATCAGTCAGGCGGGGCGGCGCGGAGCGCGTTCAACCAGGCACGGGCGCTCGCCCGGCTGGGCTACGAGGTTCACGTCCTGAGCACACGCCAGTCTGCATCGGAGCCGCAGGACGTTGTCATTGAGGGGATCCCCGTGCGGCGAGCACTGCTTGCGTATCCGCTGCGCTGGCGTGCTTATCTCAGCCTGTACCACCCACGCGCAGATGCGGCGGTCGCTGCCTTCCTGGGCCACGTCTGCCCTGACATCGTCCACGCGCACAATATCCATACCTACCTGACCTATCACAGCTTTGCGCTTGCGCGGTGGCGCCATGTCCCGGTGGTGCTGACGACGCATGACGTGATGCCGGTTACGTACCAGAAGTTCGAGGACTTTATCCCGGAGATGATCCGTACCGGGCGGGTGGACTACCGGGTTCACGCGCTGAAGGATTTTGCCCGGCACCGCCTGCGCTACTTCCCGCTGCGGAACGCGATCATTCGCTCGCAGATCGGGCGGCACGTTGACCTGCTGATCTCGCCGAGCCGGGCCCTGCTGGAAGTGTTTGCCGCCAACGGCGTTGCCGCTGCACACAACGTGTGCCTGCCCAACGGGATCGATCCGGCTGAATTTGAATCCAGCGCCGGGGAGCAAGCGGCATTTCGTCACCGATTCAGGCTGGAGGAGCGCAAGCTGATCCTGTTCGCCGGGCGGGCCAGCCGCGAGAAGGGGGCGGGAGTGCTGCTGAATGCCCTGCCCGAGATCGCCGCCCATGTGCCGGGGGCGGTGCTCCTGGTGCTCGCCCCGGAAGGAGGAAGCAGTGTGAGCATCCGGCGGCAGGCGGAATCGCTCGGTGTGGCGGATCGGCTGGTATTTACCGGATGGCTGCATGGCCCGGAACTGGCGGCGGCGTTTGGCGCGGCGGATGTCTGTGTGACGCCCTCGATCTGCTTTGACAACTTCCCGACCGTCAACCTTGAAGCGCAGGCTGCCGGGACACCGGTTGTCACGACATGCTTCGGGGGCGCACCGGAGACGATCGAAGAGGGCCAGACGGGGCTGGCGGTGAACCCGCTGATCCCGGGCCAGCTTGCGGATGCCGTCTGCCGGGTGCTGGGCGACGATGCGCTCCATGCCGGGATGGGCCAGCGTGGACAGGCTTTCGCCCGGGAGCACTTCGATTGGCTGGCACAGGCCAAACGTCTTGGCGAACTCTACCAGCAGGTATTAGACTCGACCATATGAGTATTCCGGTTGTTTCCGATCATCAGATACCGTGGAGGGGTGCGCTGGCGCGCCTCAATGGCTGGTTCACCACGCTGGATGGGGTGCAGCGGCTGTTTCTGCTGCTCATCGGGGCGCGCTGGCTGATCGTCATTCTGCTCATCCTGAACGCCCTGCCGCTCGAATTGCGCGACCCGTTCCGGCGCTTCTACTTCCACCACGGCGGAGACAACGATGAGTTCTTCGCCCTGGCATTGTCGGTGGTGGCAGGCAAGCCGGTGAAGAGCATCGTCGGGTTCGGGGCGGCGATGATGATGATCCCGTGGATCGTACTGCTCAAGCCGTGGTACTACGTGGATATCATCGTGCCGCTGGTGATCACCAACGCCTTCATCCTGGGCGGGTTTTCGGTACTGGCGGTGGGTGTGCTGGCACGGCGCCTGACGAAGGACGACCGGATCGCAGCCACTGCGGCGGCGCTGTGGGCGTTGCTGCCGCTACTCACGTATTTCGCCTTCTTCTGGCACTTCGATCCGGTGATCCTACGGAGCGTCCATGTGCCCAAGCTGGCGTGGATGAACGGCCTTTCGGACGGCCCGGCTACGTTCTATCTGCTGCTCGCCGCAATGACGCTCAGCCTGAACATCGAGCGCGGCAAGCATCCTTCCCTCTGGCAGATGGCGGGCGCAGGCGCAGCGATGGGCCTGGCGGTCACGTTCCGGATTCACGTCGCCCCGGCGGTCGCCTGCATGCTGGGCTACGTGCTGCTGGCGCACGGCTGGAAGGCGCTCGCGGTGACGTGCGCGGGGGGCCTGGTCGCCTATATCCCGCAGGGCTGGTATAACCAGGTCGCCTTTGGCATACCGATCACCACCGGGTATATCTCCGCCTATGATTACTTCCCGGAGGCCGGGCGTGTGACACTGCTTGACCGGATGCCCTTCAGCCCCCGGGAACTGCTCGGCCTGTGGGATTACTTCGTGGTACGCCGTCCCTGGGTGCTGATCCCGCTGGCGCTTGCGGCGGCAGCGGTGCTGTTCACCGTCTGGATGCTCTGGCGTGAGCGCGGCTGGCGGGCTGTCGCGCTGGGGATCGCTGTGCCGGTCGCCTATCTCGGCCCGATTGCGCTGTCATGGCCGTTTCGTGATGATCCGATCCGTTTCGCGATGCCATCTTACCCTTACCTGCTCATCGCCTGCCTGTACGCAGTCCGGGCGTTTAGCGATATACTCATCCGCCGGGGCGTCCGCGTGAAAACACCGCCCACCCCACCTCAATCCGAGATCTGACAGGGGAAGACCACTGATGCGTATCCTGGTTACTGGCGGCATCGGAGCCGTAGGCACGCCGCTCACCGCCGAACTGCGCCGCCGCGGCCACGAGGTCTGGGTAGCAGACCGCGTTCACTCACATGTGCAGAACTACCTTCGCTGCGATGTTGGCGTCCACCGGCAGGTGGAGCGCCTCTTCACCGATCGCTCATTTGACCTTGTCTACCACCTTGCCGCGGAGTTCGGGCGTTGGAATGGCGAGGACTTCTACGAGACGATGTGGCAGAGCAACGCGATCGGCACCAAGAACCTGATTCGCGCGCAGGAGCAGCACGGCTTCCGCATGGTGTTCACCAGCAGTTCGGAGGTCTACGGCGACTGGGACGGTGTGATGACGGAGGACGTGCTTGAGAAGCACCCGATCCGGCAGTTGAACGACTACGCGATCTCCAAATGGGTCAGCGAGATGCAGATCATGAACTCGGCTGATCGCTTCGGCACGGAGAGTGTCCGTGTGCGCCTGTTCAATACTTACGGGCCCGGTGAACCGTACTCCGAGTATCGCTCGGTGATCTGCCAGTTCATCTACCGAGCCCTGCACGACATCCCGTACCCGGTCTACCTGCACCATCACCGTACCTCGACCTACGTCACCGACACCGCCCGCACGCTGGCGAACATCAGCGAGAACTTCAGGCCGGGTGAGGTCTACAACATCGCAGGGAACGAGTACCACGATATCAAACAGCTCTCTGATATGATCCTGGGCTACCTCGGCAAGAACGACAGCCTGGTCACGTATATCGAGCGCGAAGCGCACAATACGCTCGATAAGAAATCCGACACGGCCAAGGCCGAACGCGATCT
>JADZAD010000093.1 GCA_020852775.1 Anaerolineae bacterium | reverse complement strand
CTGGGCACGAGCGGTATTCCAGTGAATGAGCACCCGGATCGCCAGTGGAAGCGACCCTGGCACCGGAACCTCCTGGGTGGTGAACAGGGCGATGTCTGTCCAGCCGAGTTCGCGGGCTGCCCGGGCGGGGTGTACCGCATCGAGGTCCGGGGTCAGCGCGAAGAACACGCTGGCAATATCCTCCAGCGCCATCTGGTTGGCCTCAACCATCCGGGTCAGCAGGTCGCGGGTGGCAGAGAGTATCTCTTCGGGGATGTTGGCTTCGACGGTGGTCGCACCGCGTACCCCCCGGCAGACGACCCGGCCTTCAGATGATGGTGACATAGCAACTCCTTAAACCCACTGGATGGTGGCGCTGCCTTCGCAAACGGCACCGGATAACAAAAAGGGCGCGGGGCTTTCGCTCCGCGCCGTGTTTCCCATTTCAGGACGAGGTCGCTTCTCCGACCTCCAGGCAGTTAGAGCCAGGCCCGCTTCTGCAAGCTGCTAAAGTAATAATAGAAGTCGAAATAAAAGACGCCCGTCGCGCTCTGGTGGCCAGAGCGGCGGGAAATGAACGGGCTGAATGGTGAGGATAGTACAGAAACCATGCGTCAGTAAACCTGTAGGCTCCGTCCGGGCAATCTACCGTGACAGAGGTTGCTAACAGTATAGCCGAGTTTCATGAGATGACAAGAAGTTCTGCAAACCGGCGCGGCTGTGCCGCCTGCCTGCTGTATGACGGGCACGGTCTCATGTTACAATCGGAGGCAGCCGGAACGTCCGGCCCGATATCATCGATCCATTACAGGAGCACCCATGGCCGACTCTGATCCGCTGCTGGCATGGCGTAGTGAATTCCCGATCCTGCAGGAAACCACCTATATGGTCAGCAACTCGCTCGGTGCGATGCCGCGTGCAGTGTATGATAGCCTCAGGGCTTACGCGGATACCTGGGCTTCCCGCGGCGTCCGGGCCTGGGGCGAGGGCTGGTGGGATCTCAACGTTGAGATCGGCAACCGCGTCGGGGCAATCATCGGCGCGCCGGATGATACCGTCTCAATACACCAGAATATCAGCCTGGCGATGGGCGTGCTGCTCAGTTGTTTCGATTTCAGCGGGCCACGTAACAGGGTCGTGATCGAGGCAGGTATCTTCCCCTCGGTGTATTACGTGCTGCGCGGGATGCTGCCGTCGCATGTCGACCTGTACACTGTGCCCAGCGGTGACGACGGCCTGACGATCGACACCGGACGAATCGTGGACGCTATTGACGAGCGCACTCTGCTCGTGCCGATCAGCCATGTGCTGTTCCGCAGCGCCTACATCCTCGACGTGAAGGCGATCATCGAAAAGGCGCACGCCGTCGGCGCGATCGTAATCGTCGATGGCTACCACGCGGGCGGCATCGTACCATTCGACGTCTCCGCGCTGAATGCCGATTTCTATCTCGGCGGGGTGCTCAAATGGATGTGCGGCGGACCGGGCGGCGTCTTTCTGTACGCCCGTGAGGACTACCTGCGGACGCTGCAACCGGGCCTGACGGGCTGGCAGGCGCACCAGCGCCCGTTCTCCTTCGAGGTCGATGAGATGGACTACCGTGACGGGGCCTTCCGGATGCTCAACGGCACCCCCGCCATTCCGAACCTGCACGCTATTCAGCCCGGTATCGACATCATTGCGAAGGTAGGCGTGGAGAATATCCGCGCCAAGTCACAGCGCCAGACGGAGATGATCATCCGCCGCGCCGATGCTGCCGGCTACCAGGTCAATACCCCGCGTGACCCGGCTGTGCGCGGTGGTTCGGTGGTGGTCAATCCACCCCACGCTTACGAGGTCTCGCGTGAGCTGATCGAGCAGAACTTCATCGTGGACTTCCGCCAGGGGGCAGGCATCCGTATCTCGCCGCACTTCTACAACAGCGACGAGGAAGTCGCCCGGACGATGAACGCGATCGACGGCATCCTGGCGGGCGGAAGCTGGCAGAAGCATGCGCAGGGGCGCACGTTCGTCACATGATCCGCGATATCCTTCCCCAGACCGCCCACCGACCGTGGCCGCTGCCGGAAAAGCCGTGGGCCATGGCGCAGACCTGGAGTGAATTGCTCTTCATGCACTGGCCGCTCAAGCCGGAGGTGCTGCGCCCGCTGATACCGGCTGCGCTCACGCCCGACACATTCGACGGGGAGGCGTGGATTGCGGTCGTCCCGTTCCATATGAGCCATGTGCATCCCCGGCTGCTGCCAGCAGTGCCGTGGCTGTCGTTTTTTCCGGAATTAAACGTCCGCACGTATGTGAAGGCCGGAGGCAAGGCGGGGGTGTACTTCTTCAGCCTCGAAGCGGCGAACCCGCTTGCGGTGAGCATCGCGCGGTCGCTCTACCGGCTGCCGTATTTCAATGCGGCCATGCGCTGCCAGAAGCTGCCGTCGGGCGAGGTGCACTACCGCAGCGACCGCACCCACCGGGGGGCGCCCACGGCGGGCTTCAGCGGGCGCTACCGGCCTGTCGAGGCGGTGAAGCTGACGACGCCTGGCAGCCTGGAACACTGGTTCAGCGAGCGTTACGCCCTCTACACGACCGACCGGACAGGCGGAGTATACCGGGGCGAGATTCACCACGTACAGTGGCCGCTTCAGCGGGCGGAGGCCGATATCGAACGTAACACGATGACTGCCGGGCATGGCATCACTCTGCCTGATGTGCCGCCGCTGCTGCACTATGCCGATCGGATCGAAGTTGCCGTCTGGCCGCTGGAAGGCGTCAGCCAGGACAGGCAGGCCGCAGGATGAAAGAGGAAATGCCCGCTGTTGAACACCCTCCAGAGAGTACCGCAGCGCCGGAGGCGAACAGCCTTGCGCCCGCCCAGACCAGCACGGTCTTTGGTGGGATGATCGCCGCAGTCGTCGCATGGGCGGGGCTGATCGGCCTGATCAGCAATACGCTGCCCACGGTGCCTAACCGCTGGCTGTTTTTCGCCCTGCTGCAAATTGCCCTCACGGGCACGGTGCTTCCGTTTGTGCGCTTCCTTAGCCAGCGCTTTTCACGGGATGGCGGTGAAGACCTTCCCCCGTCTGTGATGCTGCGGCAGGCAGGCTGGTTCGCGCTGTGGGGGACCACCTGCGCCTGGCTGCTGATCCCGCGCCTGCTCAACCTGCCGGTTGCCGTGGCGCTGCTGGTCGCGCTGGTCGTGATCGAAGTGCTGCTGCGCCTGCGTGAGACCACCGGCTGGCGGCCTCGTTAATGGATACTACCGCACTGAGACAGCTTCCTTCGGTAGACCGGCTGTTGAGCCATCCCGGAGCACCTGCGCTGATCGCGGTATATGGGCGGCCGCTGATGGTTGAGGCCCTGCGGGCCGTGCTGGATACCACCCGCGAAGGGGCCAGGCATAGCGCCCCGATCCCCGCGGATGACCTACTGATCGAACAGGCCCGCCGGACGCTTGAGGAATGGCTTGCCCCCACCCTGCAGCGGGTGATCAATGCGACCGGGGTCATCATTCATACCAACCTCGGCCGCGCTCCACTCTCCACCAGCACAGTCAGAGCGATCTCGGAGGCGGCGTCCGGTTACAGCACGCTGGAATACGATCTTGAGAGCGGCAAACGCGGCTCGCGCAGCCTGCACGCAGAGGGACTTATTACCCGGCTTACCGGCGCGGAAGCGGCGCTGGTAGTCAACAACTGCGCGTCCGCAGTGCTGCTCACGCTGACGGCGTTGGCCGGGCCAGCCCCGGATCATCCCACCGGGCGCGGCGTGCTGATATCCCGCGGGCAGTTGATTGAGATCGGTGGCGGCTTCCGTGTGCCGGATGTGATGCGGCAGAGTGGCGCGCAGCTTGTGGAGGTCGGCACGACCAACCGCACCCATCGACATGACTACGAGCAGGCGATTCAGCCGGATGCCGCGTTGATTTTCCGGGCGCATCGCTCCAACTTCGCGCTGGTCGGCTTCACCACTGAGCCGGACCTGAACGAACTGGTCACGCTTGCCCACGTGCATGGTCTTCTGTGCGTGGATGACCTGGGAAGTGGCGCGCTGCTGGATACCACCCCGTTCGGGCTGGCGGCGGAACCGCTGGTACAGGAGAGTATCCGGGCCGGGGCCGATGTGGTAATGTTCAGCGGCGATAAGCTGCTCGGTGGGCCGCAGGCCGGCATACTGGCCGGGCGGGCCGCGATCATCGAGCGGCTGAAGCGGCACCCCCTGGCGCGTGCGGTGCGCGCCGACAAGCTCTGCCTGAGCGGGCTGGCAGCCACACTGACACACTACCTGGTCGGGGATGCGCTGGAGCAGATACCGGTGTGGCGGATGATCGCCGAGTCGGTCACACCGATTCGTGGTCGTGCACGGCGCTGGGCGCGCAGCCTCAACCGGGCCGGGCTGTCCTGCAAGGTAATCGATGGAGAAAGCACCGTCGGCGGCGGAAGCCTGCCAGGCACGGCGTTGCCGACGGCGCTGCTCAGCATAGAGCATCCCGCGCCTGACCGGATGGCAGCCGGGCTGCGCCATGAGGCCGTGCCGGTGATTGTGCGGATTGAAGACGATCGGCTGGTGATTGACCCGCGTACTGTACTGCCCGGTGATGAGCCACTGCTGCTGGCGTCTCTGCGACGGTTGGCCCTTTGAGCGAAACCGCTACCGGCGAACCTCAACAGGCTGCAGGAACAGGCGGGTCACCGCTGGCGAGGTCAGCGGCTCGACTGACAGCCGGCGGTTGTCGGTCGTGGTATACAACCCCACTGAGAGCGTATAGCGTCCGTCTGTCGCCCCGGCTGGCACAACCACCCGCGTATACTGCACCACGACATCTCCCCCTGCCAGCGTCTCCGTTTGTGCGCTGAACAGGTCAGCCTGTGCCAGCACCAGCACAGGGTTGCTGAGCAGATGGGTGAACTGGATTACGCCAGGGGGCAGTGGGCCATCGACACGCCAGTAAGTCAGCACCCCAAGTATCTCCCCGGGGCGTACTCGCGCGCGGGGTATTTCATAGCCGAGGAAGGTCATATTCTCCGAGAAAGCTACCGGAAGCGTCAACGCCACTCCGCCGCCGGCCTCAGGCGGGGTGCTGACCGGGGCCTCCATCAGGGCTCCCACGGTATGTTCCGCCAGCAGTTCAGCAGGGTCAAGACGCAGGATGACCCCGTAGCCCAGCCCGGGCACCGCCTCATCCCGTGCATTCTGCACCCAGCCCAGCAGGGGCCCCGGCAGTGAGGCGTAATAGCCTTTGGGGAAGATCAGGCGCTGCTCACCCCTCTGACTGGTCAATACCACGCTGCTGGTGCAGTCAAATGTGCGAATCGGCAGGGCCTGGCGGTGCATGAAATAGGCGAGCGTTTCACGCTCCGCGAGCGCATAGGGATTGAGGCGCGTGTCCACCGGGATCGAACATAGTGCTATTGGTGATGGATCGCGGCTGGTGTCAAGATAGCGTGCCAGAGCCGCGAGACGGCCTTGATACGCCTGTGTCACCATCTCAGCGCGATCCGCAGCAAACATCTCCCTGAAAGTCCATCCGCCACTTATCAGTATGACGAGGGTGGCTATTCCGGCTGAGACTATCCATCTGAGCCCTGCACGTGTGGTGGATACACGGCTGGCAGCGAGCCGTACAGCGACATCAAGCCCTATCGCGCAGACGATGACCACCGCCGGAAGCACCAGCCCGGTAACGTGGAAATCGGGGGTTGCCGGGTAGAGCAGTACCGGGGCAACACCCCCCAGCAGCCAGATCAGCAGAAAGCCGTTTTCAGCCTTCCGCCAGCGCGCACCTGCAAAGCCAAGCCCGATGACGAAGATGAGCGCACCAAGCGGCCCCATGATCAGCATCCCCGGCAACGCCTCAACTGTTGGCGTGGGGGTCGAGAGGATGAACCCGGTGACGATCACCAGCACCCGCCCCGGTATCTCCGCGGGTGGCCCGGTTCGCACGGGGAGGAGCCCCGCCGGGTTGAGTGAAGCATATAGCAGGTAGATAATCAACGGCAGGCACAGCACCGTGACCAGCGCACAGACATAGGCGAGGTTGAGAGCGATGCGGCGCAGGCTTCCCCGCGAAATCAAGACATGGTACGCCACCATCCCCGCGACCATCACGATCAAAGCCCACGACGTGCCGTGCAGATACTGGGCCGCTGCCAGCGCCATCCCCAGCAGTGTAAACCACATATTTGCCGCACTTGCCCGGCGAGCTTGCAGGGCCGTGAGCGTCAGGTACAGCACGATTGGCCCTGCAAGCGGGGCCAGCATCGCGTGGAGCATCGAGCGGGAGAGCCACACCGGCCAGGGCGCAACCGCCATCAGCGCCAGCGCCGCCAGTGCCAGCCGCGGACCGGAAAGGCGGTGAGCCACCCGGAATGTCAGGGAAAGCACCAGCATCCCCACCCACACGGATGGCATCCGCCACAGGATCAGGCCGCTGCCAAAGATGGCACGGTTCAGTGCCAGCAGTGCCGGGTAGGCTGCCTGCAGCGAGCCGATCCCATCGGTATAGATCAAGGAGAAATTACCCTGCAGCAGCGAGGAGCCGACCTGAGCATTATAGAGTTCCTCCGGCAGCATGCCGGCAGGGACACTGCCGAGGCTGACAATCCGGAAGATCGCCCCGATCAGCAGCAATCCGGCTGCAAGGGCAACCGTGCCCGGTGAAAGAGACAGGCGGGCAGGCCCACCGGGGATGGAGTCAGACGGGTTCATCAGGCGAAGGCCTTAGCTAGAGAGCAGTCATGACAGCGGTAAAGAGCAACACCAGGAGGCCTAGGGCAAGCATCAGCACCAGGGCCAGGCGCAGCCGTCCCCGGATCTGGCGGACTCGTATCGCGGCTGACGTGTCCCCTCTGGAGGCCAGCAGCAGAGCCCTGTCAAGCTCCGGCATCAGCGCGAACTGCTCGATGGCACTGAGCAGTACCATCCCGGCAAAGACGATGTGCTTGGCCAGCATGGCGACGGACCATGCGTTACCGAACTGCAGAACGCCCTCATAATTCGGGTTCGCACCCATCTGTACCATTCCAGTCATCAACAGTGCGATCAGGCTGATGTTGGCATACGGCCTGAGCCGCCGCTCCAGCAGGTGAACCGGCCCTTCAGCCTCAATACTGTCGGGTTGAGCGGAGAGGGCTGGCCATGCAACCAGGACCAGCATCGCCAGGCCACCCAGCCATATGACCGTGCCAACCAGATGGATAAGATACAGTGCGGAGAGGATGATCGTTGACATTCCTCGATTATAAGGGTGATGGGGGAAAGCGGAAAGGCATCGCACTCTCTCAGGTCTGCTCGACGAAGCTTATTATGCCACCAGCATCACCCGGAGCAGCCTGCTATAATGGCGCCATGGAAAATCAGAAGAATACCCAGAAGTCAGACCTTTGGCTTTGGATCGGGCTGGGCGGCGGCTGCCTTGTCCTGACCTGTGTGCTGGTGCTGGGCGTGGCAGTAGTCGCGGCTGGCGTCATTGGCTATGGCTGGATGGCTAACAGCCCGGGCAGCCAGGCGGCACCGCTACCGGGGATCGCCAGCCCCGCTCCCGCCGCGACCGCGTTCGCCCGGCCACCGGCAGATAACCCGACAGCAGTGCCGCTGCCGGAGAACGCTGAAGAGACACTCCGGCAGTTGGCTGAAGCGGAAGTTCCACCGCGGGATCGCTACGAGCTGGCGATTCGCTTCCGTGGAGTTGACCCGAACGTTCCGCGTGAGATTCCGATCCGCCCTTACGCGGTCGGCGACGTGGAGGACTTCACGATCAACAACGACGACCTGGGTGAGAATCTGACGGCCGCAGCAGAACTGGTTTACATCTCCGGTAACGTCTATGCCTGGGTAGAGCAGGGTGAGGACTATGATCAGCGTGCTCTGGAGGGCGCCGTCGATACGTTCGCCCTTGATATTCTGCCGCTGACCCTGCAGTACTTCGGGGGCAGCGCATACCCCGCCCCCGGCGAGAACCCGCAGATCCATATCATGCACAGCCCACAGATCGGTTCTGGTGTGGCTGGATATTACTTCAGCCCAAGCGAATACCCGCGGGCCGTGGTGCCGACGTCAAATGAGAAGAGCATGTTCTTCATCAACCTCAGTAACACGCCTCCGACCTCACCGGACTATCTCGCCACGCTGGCTCATGAGCTTCAGCACCTGATCCACTGGAATGTTGATCAGAATGAGGAGTCGTGGGTTAATGAGGGGCTGAGCGAACTCTCAGCACAACTGAATGGCTTCGGTCAGTCAGTGTTCACGTCCGACTTCACGACCAACCCCGGAACACAGTTGAACACCTGGCCGGAGGACGGCTCGACGTTTGAGCATTACGGCGCGGGCTACCTCTTTGCGGCGTATTTCCTCGAGCAGTTCGGCGACGAAGCAACTCAGGCGTTGATTGCCAGCCCGTATAACGGCATGGAAGGCGTTGATGAGGCGCTGGACAGTATCGGGTCGAGCCTGTCCGCCAGTGACGTTTTTGCGAACTGGGTTGTCGCCAACTATCTTGACGATCCACGCCTGCAGGACAGCAGTGGCCAGAACGGCCTGTACGGATACGTGGACATTGATTATCCGCAGCCTCCGGCAGAGCTGCTCGACGCCAGCGGGCAGAGCAGTTCAGCCGCTTCCGTCACGCAGTATGGTACTAACTATCTGGCCCTGACTGGTTCTGGCCCTGTTGTGATCGAATTCGACGGGGCAGACGGTGTTGGCCTGGCGCCCGTATCAACCGCCAACACGGATGGGGACGACGCAACCGACGACAGCTTCGCCTGGTGGTCGAACCGCAGCGACGACAGCGACACCACCCTGACGCGGGCGTTCGATCTGACAGGCGCCTCCGGGACGGTATTTCTGGAGTATGACGTGTGGTTCTCGATCGAGGAGTTGTGGGACTATGGCTACGTTTGTGTTTCAGAGGACGACGGGCTGACCTGGCAGATCATGGCGACAGGCTATACCACCGGGGCAGATCCGAATGGCAACAGCTACGGGCACGGCTATAGCGGCTCCAGCAGCCTGTTCCCGAATGCAAACGAGCAGGGCTGGCTCCATGAGCAGGTTGACCTGAGCGCTTACGCCGGGAAGAATATCCTGCTGCGCTTCGAGTACGTCACCGATGACGCCGTGACCACGCCGGGCATGTTCATCGACAACGTCCGCATCGATGCGATCAGCTTCTACGACGACATGGAATCCGGGGACAACGGCTGGGAAACGCGCGGCTTTATCCGCCACAACAACGCCATCCCGCAGGAGTTCGTCGTCCAGCTGATCACGCTCAACCGTGACGGCACACTGTCAGTGGAGCGGATGGCCCTGGACGATGCTAACCGGGGTGTGTTCAACCTCACGCTTGACGACCAGTCGGAGACGATCCTGGCGATCTCCGGGCTGACCCGCCATACCACTGAACTCGCTCTCTACACGCTCACGGTAGCAGGCTCTCGGTAGTCCTGTATCGGGCACCGGTACTTGATCGTTTTTCTCAGGGGGCAGCCTGTGAATGGCTGCCCCCTGCGGTTGAGATGGCTTCACAAAGGCAGGGGCTGGTGTTACACTACGGGTAGGTAGCCGTATCTCACGCTCTCCCCTGCAGAAGGCTCTTCTATGCGGATCGCCATCACGACGGATATCCACTACCACCCCCCCTGGCGGGATCGCATCGAGGCCTTCGCGGAACATCTTGCCGCCCGGCAGCCGGATGCATTGATCATCGCCGGAGATATTGGCGAGCCACTTGATCTGTTCCACGAGTGTCTGGCCCTCTTCAAGCCGGTCGCCCCACAGCGTGCGGCGCTTGCCGGGAACCACGATGTCTGGCAGCGCGGCGCGGCACATACCAGCCTGGAACTGTGGGAAGAGTTGCTGGAAGAAGCCGCCTCACTGCACGGGTATGCCTGGCTGGATCGTACAAATGTCGTGTTCGGCGGGCTGGGCGTCTGCGGGACGATTGCCTGGTATGACTACAGTGGTAAGCAGCCTGGCATCAACCTTTCAGATGATGAGTACGAACGGCTCAAGCCGATGATTTCAAACGATGGGCGCTACGTCAACTGGCCGTGGACTGACCGGCAGATGGCTGCCCGGGTCGGTGAGTCGTTCCTGGAGCGGCTGATGGCCCTGCAGGAAGACCCCGCTATCAGCGAAATCATCATCGTCAGCCATGTGCCTCTGTTTGATGGCTGTCAGCGCTACAGCGGTGACCCCAACCGCGAGATCGCCAACGCCTATTACGCCAACCTGTCACTTGGCAGGCGGGTGCTGGAAGCCCCCAAGGTACGCAGTGTGTTCAGCGGACACGTTCATGTCGAGCGAGCTGTCACGGTGACACGAAACGGTAGCACCCCGCTGGAGGTATACACAAATCCCTCTGACTACGGTCGGCCCGCCGCACTGATGGTCGATACGGACACATGGGCGGTCAGTATTCTGCGAGGCCCGGAGCCGTTTATGCCGAACGGAAATGACGACGCACTGGTATAAGAGCCTGCTTCTTCGCGTGATTCCCGCCCCCTGACATCTTGTACCCGCCCAACCTCTTGACAATATCTGGTATAATGGACAAATAATTAGTGATTTTCTGAACGGGAACCGGTATCTGGTCAACCCGTCCTTTCTTTACCCGGCATTAGTGTACATGATACACCAATATGTCGGCAGGCGTATTCACCGGGGATACAGATGGCTCGATGCAGGGTAGTGACAGACTATATAGCTTTCGGGGAGGCTGTTGCTGCCATTCACGGCAGGTTAACTCACCGGAACGGGGCCCAGGTGACCGGCACTACCCCGAACCTGCTGGTACAAGAGGCGGGATGTCGTACCGGATAGGCCGTGCCATTGTCCACAGCAACCGGTCGCTGACATCCCTGTTCTCTCTGAAGAAAACGGGGATTTTTTATACCTCATCCGGCCCGCTGAACGATTGAATGAGGCCCGCCATGGGTTTGTTCCGGGCGAGGCAACGAAAGGAATACCAGTCCGCCGAGACGAAGTGCGCTCAACGGCCTGGACGGAGAGGAAAGAGGAGAGAGAAGCATGGCAAGGAAACACATCCGTACCGACGTGACGGACGCGGCTCCCTATGGGCCAGAGCAGGACGCCTGTGCCATCTACATGAGCGCACGGAAGCACGGGCAAAGCACCTACGGAACCCTCAAGCGGGCGCTGAGTGCGCTTGTCCACATGGGGCACCGTACTGGTTTCGTGGAGGGTGAAGGAGACGGGGCAGGCGTCCAGACGGACATCCCACGGCAGTTGTGGTCTTCAAAGCTCAGTACCGCTGGACTGCGTTCGTCACTGGCGACTTACCCGGGCTTCTGGGTCGGGCATCTGTTTGTGCCTCATGATGCTGATTTCGAGACCTTCCGCGATGAGGTCACCGCTGCCTTCAGCAACGCAGGGCTGAACCTGCTGCTGGAGCAACCAGGGCGCATCCGTCCGGAAGCACTCGGCAGAAGTGCCCGGCGCAATCCACCCTCCTTCTGGCAATTGTGCGGGCACAGTGACACTCCGGACCTGGAAAAGCGCCTGTTCGCGGTACAGAAGCAGATCGAAACCAACCTTCCGGTTTCCTTCGCTTCGCTGAGCTCACACACGGTGGTTTACAAGCTGCGCGGGTCGGTCGAGGCGCTGTCACGCTATTACCCTGACCTGCAGGATCGCACCTACGACACCAAGATGGCGCTTTGCCATGCGCGCTATTCCACCAATACCGTCTCCAGTTTTGAACGGTCACAACCCTTTGCGCTGCTGGGGCATAACGGTGAGATCAACACGATCAGCCGTTTCCGGCAGGAAGCGATTCAGATCAACACAACCCTCCCGTATGATGGATCCGACTCACAGGACGTAGACCGGGCGATGCATACCCTGTGCGTCGATTACGGGCTCGATCTGATGGAGGCGATGGAACTGATCTTCCCGCCCGTGCCACACGAACTGGAGCTGATGCCCCCGGCGCTGCGCGCGGTGTATACACGCATGCGTCAATCTTACGGGCCGTATGCGCAGGGCCCGGCTGCAATTGTGGCCCGTTATGGCGACATCGCCGTGTTCAGCGTGGACGCGCTCGGACTGCGCCCCCTGTGGTTCTGTGAGACGGAAAAGGAATACATATTCAGTTCTGAACGCGGCGCGATCCCGCTCGAAAACGTCGTCAGCGATTCCCGTGCGATCGCACCGGGCGAGAAGATGGCGCTGCGGGTTAACCGGGGCCACCATGTCGATGTCCTGAACCATACCCAGATTCGCCAGCATGTGATGAACACCGCCTTCCAACGCGAGGCGCCTCAACTGGCGCTGCGCTACTGGGCCGGGCAGGTCAAGAGCCCCGATAGCGGTGTCCCGGAGCATCAGCAGCACCATACCACGCCCGTGCGTGAAGCACTGCAATCCGCGCCCGACCTGCACCTGGCGCACATGGTTCTGCCGCAGCCGGTCGCCACGCCCTGGGAGAACCCGACCTCGACGCGCGCGCTGGATACCGCGGTGTTGGCCGCTGCTGGCTGGCAGCGCGAACACCTGCGGGAGATTGATGCACTGGCCAGCACGGGGAAGGACCTCGTCGGCTCGCTGGGCTTCGACGGACCGCTCGCCCTCCTGAGCCGCAACCGCGTCAACCTCGCTGACTTCTTCAAGGAGACGGTCGCGGTGGTCACGAACCCGGCCATTGACCGGGACCGTGAAGCGGAAGCCTTCTCGACCTCGACATTGATCGGGGCGCGCCCGGTTGTCGGTAAAGCCCCGGCAGCCGATGACATCCTGATTACCCTGGATACTCCCCTGCTCTCCGGTGGACACAGTATCCTGGGCAGCATGGGCGTCGCAGACGAGATCGCGCGGAAGATCGGCTCGATGTCAGTCGAGCAGCTTCTCACGGCGTTTGATGGGCGCACCACGTGGCTGGCGCTCGGTGTATACCCGGACGAAACGGTCGAATCGGCGCTCGAACGCCTGACCCGTGATGCTGTTGAGGCGGTCGCCAGCGGCGCGCAATGCCTGATTGTGGACGATTATGAGGCCTTTGAGGAAGGGCTCGGCTGGCTCGACCCGCACCTGGCGATTGCCCGGTTGGATGAGTCCCTGCGGCGCGCGGAAGCCGACGATAATCTGCGCCGCCGTACTGGCATCGTTATCCGCAGTGCCAGCATCCGTACCCTGCATGATATCATCCTGCTCTACAGCCTCGGCGCGGATGCCATCAATGCGTATGCTATGCTCGGTGTGGCGCTGAACGCTCACAGGAACGGTGTCCCGGCGGATGAGCAGGTGCTTATCGAGACCCAGGTGCGCCTGCTCGAGACACTGACTGTTGGCCTGGAGAAGGTCACTTCGACGATGGGCTGCCATGAACTGCGCGGCTACGGGCGCGTCTCCAGTTCGATCGGGTTGGCGCCCGGTATTGCGCGTATCTTCCGCACAGCGAACCACTTCGGTGATGATGAGATCGGCCTGACGTGGGAACGGCTGAACCGTGAGGCCGCCACCCGCGGCGCGGAACTGCGCGGTGAAGGGGCACGGTCACAGCTTGCACAGGTTGACCGCTTCTATCCGAAGTTCTGGAAGAAGGTTGAATCCTACGCTAACGGTGAAATCGAATACGACGAGGTCAAGCGCACCTACCACAGGCTCTCGACCGAGATGCCAGTCGCGCTGCGGCACGTGCTGGGCCTGAAGAAGGTCACAGACGTGATTGACCCGGATAAGGTAGATATCAGCATCAACGGCTACCGTATGCCGATGCTGATCTCCGCGATGTCATTCGGCTCGCAGGGTGAGCTTTCGTATCGTTCGTATGCGGACGCCGCCGCCGCGCTGGATATCATCTGCATCAACGGTGAGGGTGGTGAACTGCCGGAGATGATGGGCCAGTACAAGCGCAACCGCGGCCAGCAGGTCGCTTCCGGGCGCTTTGGCGTCAATGCCGAATTCCTCAACTCGGCGGCAGTAATCGAGATCAAGATCGGACAAGGCGCGAAGCCGGGCGAAGGCGGTATGCTCCCCGGCTACAAAGTAACGCCGAAGGTAGCCGCGGCCCGTCACACTACGCCTTACGTCACCCTGCTTTCGCCATCCAACAACCATGACCTGTACTCGATCGAGGACCTTGCCCAGTTGATCGAGGAACTCAAGACGGTCAACCCACACGCTAAGATCTCCGTCAAGTGCCCGGTAGTACCCGGTATTGGCGTGATCGCCGTTGGCGTCGCCAAAGCAGGGGCCGACATCGTCGCGCTCTCCGGGTATGACGGCGGCACCGGCGCAGCCCGCCAGCACGCCCTTCAGTATGTCGGCCTGCCAACCGAGATCGGCGTGATCCAGGCGCACCGCGCCCTGATCGATGCCGGTATTCGCGACCGGGTTGAACTGTGGAGCGATGGTGGGATGAAAAGTGGGGAAGACGCGGTGAAGATGATCCTTCTCGGTGCAAACCGGGTCGGCTTCGCCACAATGGCGATGGTCGCCATCGGCTGTACCATCTGCCGTAAGTGCATGGATGGCACCTGCCATGTCGGCATTACCACGCACATCAAGACGACGGAAGAGGCTGAACAGGCTGGCCTGCCGAGCTTTGTTCCGCGCGTGTATGACCAGTGTGTTCACGGCATTGTGCGCGTGTTTGAAGCGATCGGCCAGGAAATGCGTGAACTCACCGCGCAACTTGGTGCAACCCGCCTGCAGGACCTGGTAGGCCGCGCTGACCTGCTTGAGCAGGTGCTCATGACCGATCAGGTTGACCTCTCCGCGATGCTGGAGCCTGTTCCGATGCGGCCCAGGGCGGAATCCGAACCCGGTGTAGGCCGGCGCCTGACCCGCCCGCGCAACAACCTGACCCGCTTCCTGAGCGAACTGGTGATCCGTGCCGTCTCCGAGGACGAGCGCGAGGCTACCTACTACGACGAAGTCATGGCTTTTGACCGCGCACTGGGGTCACATCTGGCAGGTGAACTGGTGCGTAACCCTGAATTGCTGGAGAATGGGGTTGATAAGCTGCATCTGAACTTCGGGCCTTCGTCTGTTGCAGGCAACGGTTTTGCGGCCTGGACGATCGACCAGATGGACGTGATCGTCGAGGGCGGAGCGCAGGACGGTGTCGCCAAGGGCGCGAGCGGTGGACGTGTGGCAGTAATGTAGGGGCTGAACCACGACGGTCTGCGCGTTGATGGCAGCGTCGGTAAGAGCTTCGCATATGGTGCACAGAGCGGGGTGCTGATCGTGCAAGGGAACGCCGACTCCCGTGCCTGTATCCGGCTCTCAGGCGCGGACGTCGTCTTCGGTGGTGAGGTTACCACCCCGGTGGATGACAGTTCCGGCAGCATCGGCACCAATGCCAACTTGAAAGGCTTCGCCTGCGAGTACATGACGGCGGGGCGCGTGGTCATCATGGGTGACCCCGGGCCGTATGCCTTCGCCGGGATGACGGGCGGTATCGTCTACCAGATGCTGACGCCGGAAATGGGGCTTGACCTCGATGCGCTCTACCGGCGGCGCGCACATGGCGCGGCGGTGCTTTTCAAGTCGATTGACTCGACCGACATCCCGGAGATTCAGGAACTGCTCGGCCACTATATCACCGCGCTTGAGCAGACCGATCAATCTGAAACAGCGGAGCGCATCCGGCGGCTGTGTGCGGATGACATTCTGCTCTCACGCTTCATCAAGGTTGTCCCCACTGCCGTTCGGAAATAGACGTACCGCCGGGCTGACGCCGTACACGGGGCGGGTGTGGGCTGCAAGCAGCCTGCACCCGCCTTTTCGTTGCCATCCGGGGCCGCTGCTTGGGCCTGAAACGGTTGGTTATAGTACAATGAGTGTGCTATGATGAAGTAGAATCACTCACACAAATGTTCGCATTTTGGCCTGTGAGTGATCCTTTGTGTCGTGGCTCCATACCGGAGCGGAGTTTCAGCCGGCCATTCGAATGGCGCGCCCCGCGGCTTCCTGCATCGTCAAGGGCGCGCCGTAATCTCACCAGTAAGAGCAGGGTCTCATGGGACGTCGCAGCGATCAGGATCAGGGGCGTGGTGGAGGGTTCAACCCTCTCGGAACGCGCAAGCAGAACAACCCGGACGACCAGGGACAGAACAGCGAAGAGCAAAGCGGCGGCCTGCTGGGCGGCCTGCGCTCGCGGCTGCCATTCGGTGGTGGGCAAGGGAGTAAACCCGCGCCACCCCCGGGCGGGGGCTCCGGCGCAGGCGGCAGTGGCCCGTCACAGGCAGGGCGGCCACTCCCCGGCGGATTAGGCCAGTCTGGTCAGGCTGCACCATCCGGCAAACCGACACCGCCGTCCGGCCCATCCGGACAACAGGGCGGAGGCGGCGGTGCGGGCGGGTTGCTTGGTGGGATTCGTTCACGGCTCCCCGGTGGAGGGGGTGGCCAGCAAAGCGGAAGCCAGCAGGCCGGGGGCCCACAGGGCGGCTCGCAGGGTGGAGGAGGAGGCCTCGGCACGCGGCTGCCTTTTGGTGGGGGCCGTGATCGTGAAGAGGGCGGTCGCTCCGGTGGCCTTCCCGGAGGCTCTTCCGGGCAGTCGGGCGGGCTGGGCGGCCCGCGTCCGGCAGGCAGCCCTCAGGGAGGCAGCTCTCCAGGGGGCGGAGGGGTGCCCGGTGGGCAGCGTCCCGGCGGTGGTGCCCTGGGCGGAGGCTTGCCGGGAGGTAGTGGATCACCCGGAGGGGGCGGATTCGGTGGGCAGCGCCCTGGCGGTGGCCTGCCGGGCGGTGGGTCACCCGGTGGTGGCGCAGGCAGCGGTGGCTTGCCCGGTGGGCAGCGCCCTGGCGGTGGAGCACCGGGCGGCGGTGCACCCGGTGGCAGCGGCCTGCCCGGTGGCGGCGGATCACCCGGAGGCGGTGGATTCGGCGGGCAGCGCCCTGGCGGTGGGTCACCCGGTGGTGGCGCAGGCAGCGGTGGCTTACCCGGTGGGCAGCGCCCCGGTGGCGGTGCGCCCGGTGGCAGCGGCCTGCCCGGTGGCGGCCCACGCCCCGGAGGACTGCCCGGCCCTGGTTCACCGGTACGCCCAGGCGGATCCTCAGAAGAGGGCAGCCCGTTCAGAACCGGTTCTCCCGGCGGAGCGCCTGGCGGCCCGCGCCCGGGTGGGGGTGGCTTCGGCGGCAGCAGTGGCCCACAGGGTGGGAGCGGCGGTTCCGGCGGCACACAGCCCGGGGGCGCAACGGGTGCTGGATCCCCGGTAAAGCCGGGCGCGACAGGTGGTTTTCCCGGTTCGCTTGGCGGCGCTCGTTCTGACCCAGGGATGCAGGGGCGCGGAGGACCCGCCCCCGCCGGGCAGGCATCTTCCGCGGTGGCCTCTCCACCACGGCCGGGCGGTATCGGTACTGGCTCACCCACCCGTTCACGTCCCGGCACCTCGCCCACGGCGACGGCGAAGCCCAGGCGCGCGCGCTCAGCGGCAAAGGGGCCGGAAGATCCGCTGCTGTCGCTGGATACCAAGCTCGATATTATCGGCGTCTCGCTGCTCGTATTTGCGCTGATCACCTTCATCAGCTTCTTCTCGCCTCCCGGCGCGCTGACCCGCGTCTTTCTACGGACGCTGTTCCAGGGATTCGGCTGGGGTGCGCCGCTGATCCCGCTGGCGATGAGTGCGATCGGTGTCTGGCTGATCTGGCGGCACTTCGGCAACCAGCTTCCTGTGCCCGAGCCGATGCGGATCGTCGGGCTGGTGCTCGCGTTCCTGTCGCTGCTCACGCTGGTACAGGCTGCTACGGTCGCGGCCCGACCGATCGGCATCGTGTATGTCAATCCGGCATACAGCGATCCAACCACACCCAATTACACCGCAGGCCTGATGTGGGATCGGGCGATCGCTAACCCGCTCAAACCGCAAACCCTGCTGGATCAGGGCTGGGTACCCACTCAGGCCTATCTGGGGAGTGAGGATATCGCTGAATACGGGATTGGTGGCGGGTATGTCGGCGCATTCTTCCAGATCACGCTCGCAAATCTGCTGGGGCCGCTGCCAGTCTTTCTGATCGCCCTCATCGGGCTCGGTGGTGGGCTCCTGCTGGTGCTTCACATGACGTTCAAAGACGCGCTCATGCGCTCCAAGCAAGGCGTTGACTATATCCGTGCCAGCCGGGCACGCCGCTCCAAGACGGTGACCGCTTACCGCCGCAACGAGAAGGGCGAACTCGTCCCTGTGGATGAGGTCGAAGAGAAGGAAGCCCAGGCGCCAAGCCGTGCCCAGCAAACCCCTAAACAGCCGTCTCCGCCCAGGCCCGGCACATCCCCGGCAGGGGCACCAACCCCCGCAGGGGCGCCAGCGCCCTCAGGGACACCTGCGGCGGCAGGGATACCCGCTGCGGCGGCAGCCGGCGCACTACCGGGCAGGCCATCCATTGTCACCGGGCGACTGCCCGGCGACCCCGAATCACCCACTTCACCTGGCGGAGCACGCCCGGCTGCTCCCGCCGCAACTGCTGGCCCGATGATCCCACCCGGCCGCCTGGAAGAGGATGAGGAAGACGAGGAAGAGCCCGGCGCCAGCCCGCTCAAGCCCGCGCCCACACCGGGAGCACTGCCGGGTATGCGCCCCGGACAGCCCGCTCAGGGTGGATTGCCGGGCGGCGCCCCGGTGAGCACACCGCCCGGCGGCCCCGGTTCTCCCGGTGGCTGGCAGGCGGGCGGAAGCCCCGGCGCTCGGCCTTCTGGCCTGCCCGGAGGCCCCTCTGTTCCGCCTCCACCCGGCAGATTGACCGGAGCCGGGCCATCGCTATCCGGCCCATCAACCCCTGATAGCCCGCGCAGCACCCCATCAGGTGGCCCACTGCCCGGCACGGGGCTTCCGCCTTCACCACAACCCGGTGGGCCGAGCTTGCCGGGAGCAGGACGACCCGGGCCAATCGGCGCTCCGGGAGGGCCGCGGGTAATCGAAGAGGATACGGACGAGGAGGACGAAGGCGAGGCTGACGATACCCCTGGCTCTCTAGCTGCGAAGCCCGGTGACGAACTGCCCGCAGTCCGCGCCGGGACGTCAGGCCTTTCAACTGCCGGGATCGCCTCGGCGGGGGTGACCGCGGTCGATAACCTGCTGCACCCACCAGAGAGTCCGCCAGCAGCGGCGCCTCCATCTGTACGCCCTGCCGGGCTGCCCGGTGCCAGTGCTGCTTCCTCTGGCTCCATGCTGTCCCTTCCCGGCGGAGCCCCGCGCCCACCAGCCGGGCCGGGCGCCTCACCCGTGTCGAGGCCACAGTCAGAGCGTTCCTTTGGCCCTCCGCTCCCCTCCACTATCGGTGAGCCGCGCCCAGCGCCGAAGCCAGTGGGCCTGGCATCCACGAACCAGGAGTTGGACGAAGAGCATGATGACCCCGACACGCTGGACAGCCTGAGAGAGGGTGAGCCGCCAGAGCTCGGTGCTGTGCGCGATCTGGACGAAGACCTCGACACAGAGGCCGGCGGCGACGAGGAAGACAACGGAGACGGGGATACAGAAGAACCCAACGGAAGCGTCCCTGCGGGCACGGGGATCATCAGCCGCTTACCCGGCCAGGATGAGACCAGCAGCGAACGTCCCGATGAGAGCGAGGACACGCCCGGAAGACCTACCGGCTCTCTGCCTGCGGGCGCATCCCCTGTACGTCCACCTGTATTGCCGGGTGCAGGCACCCTGCCCGGAGCTGGCACGGCACCTCGCCCGCCGCTCCCTGCTGTACCGGGGGCCAACCTGCCCGGGCGTGGACTCCCTGTCCAGCCACCCGCCCCGCCAGCGAGCGGTACGCCGCGGACGGATGAGGCGAGCACGCCATCCAGTTTACGGCCTGCTTCGCCCCTGGCAGGCGCCATATCTGCTGGCCCTTCCGGTGTCATGCCAGCTACTTCACCCGCTGTGCCTGCACCGTCTGCCCCTGCGCCAGCCACGCCGTCTGCGCCCGCATCAACTGCGCCCGCATCAACTGCGGCTGTATCACCCACCCCTGCGACACCACCGCGGTTGGATGATGCGCACAAGAAACCCGAACTCGAATGGGTGCTGCCGGATATCGAGACTACGCTGGTGCGGGCCGCCACCAAGGCAGTCAGCGACGAGGAACTTCGTCAGCGCGCCGAGGTAATCGAGCAGACGCTCTCCAGTTTCGGAGCGCCGGGCCGGGTCGTCGAGGTAAACCACGGCCCGGTGATCACCCAGTTCGGTGTTGAACCGGACTACATCGATGTGCGTGCCGGAAAGCGGATCAAGGTCAAGGTTGGCAAGATCAGCGCGCTGGCGGATGACATCGCACTGGCGCTGGCTGCGCCATCGATTCGTATCGAAGCACCGGTACCGGGGAAAGGCTACGTCGGCATAGAGGTGCCGAACGCTGAACCCGCCATCGTTAACCTGCGTGACGTGATGGAGACGCCTGACTTCCGCAAGATGACTGTGCCGCTCAAGCTGGCGCTCGGGCAGGACGTGTCCGGCAACCCGGTCTGCGCGGACATGGCGGCGATGCCACACATGCTGGTCGCCGGCACTACCGGCTCTGGTAAGTCCGTCTGCGTCAATGGCATTATCTGTACGCTCCTGATGACACGAACACCAGACGAGCTGAAGATGATCATGGTTGACCCGAAGCGCGTGGAGTTAACCGGCTACAACGGCATCCCGCATCTGATCGCTCCGGTTGTCACCGAACTCGAACGCATCGTCGGGGTGCTCAAATGGGTTCAGCGGGAAATGGATGACCGCTACCGCCGCTTTGCGATGGCAGGGGCCCGTAACATCACCGACTACAACGACAAGCTGGCGCGCGGGATGGTCAAAGACGCTGACAGGCCGCTGCCCTTCATCCTGGTGATCGTCGATGAGCTGGCAGACCTCATGATGCTCGCCCCGGATGAAACCGAGCGGGTGATCACCCGGCTGGCACAGATGGCCCGCGCCACCGGCATCCATCTGATCATCAGCACCCAGCGCCCCAGTGTGGATGTGGTTACGGGCCTGATCAAGGCAAACTTCCCGGCGCGTATCGCCTTTGCCGTCGCCACAGGGGTGGACTCAAGGGTCATCCTTGACTCGCCGGGCGCGGAGAAGCTGCTGGGCCGCGGTGACATGCTCTTCCAGCCGCCTGATGCCCCCATGCCACTGCGTATGCAGGGGGTGTATCTCTCCGACCGTGAGATTCAGAAGATCGTCGATTTCTGGCGCACTCAGGGTGAGCGCAAAGGTGTGAAGCCCGCCGTGCTCTCGCTGGGGCTTGGCAGCCCAACCTCCAGCCCCGGCCCGAATATTCCCATGTCGCAAAGTTCCCTGCCAAACTTCAGCTCGGGCGGGGGCAGCGGCGAGGATGACCTGCTAGATGAGTCAATCGCGCTTGTGCGCCAGATGGGCAAGGCCTCGATCTCGCTGCTCCAGCGCCACCTGCGGATCGGCTATGGGCGTTCGGCCCGGTTGATCGACCTGATGGAAGAACGCGGCGTGATAGGCCCGGCCAAAGGCGGCAGTACCCCTCGTGATGTGCTGGACGAGAATGGCCGTGTGATCCGCGGCCTGGGCGCTGAGGACGAGGACTCCCTGGACGATGAAGACGACGAGGACGAAGACGAGGTCTGATATCTCTGATGAAAGTGAATGAGGCTGATGGCCATTGAAGCGCCATTCCCTGAACTGGATGAGCTCCTGCTCGCCATCGGTGAAGCAGGCCAGCGCCTGTCAGATATCAATGCCAGTGAAGGCGCCGCCGGCAATATCTCGGTCTACATAAACTGGCCGGTTGAGCCGCGCCGCCGCTTTCCGCTCTGCGAGACCATCACCCTGCCCGTGGCGGTCCCGGAACTGGCGCACAGTACGTTTCTCATCACCGGATCCGGGCGGCGGCTGCGGGAGATCATCCGGGACCCGGCGGCGAACCTCGGGGTGCTTTGCATTGACAGTGGCGGCACAACCGGCAGGCTGTACACTACCGCCGGGCGGCACTTCACGCGGCTGACGAGCGAACTCAACTCTCACCTTGCGGTGCATGCCGACCAGGTGCAGGCAACCGGCACGAACTTCCACGCCGTCATTCACGCGCAGCCTCTGCACATTACCTACCTGAGCCACATCCCGGCCTATCGGGACAGCCGCTACATGAATACGCATATTCTGCGCTGGGAGCCGGAGATGATCATCCAGCTTCCGGAGGGGGTAGGGTGCATCCCGTTCATTGTCCCCGGCTCGGCTGACCTGATGCAGGCAACCGTCGAGCGTATGCGGCATCACAAGCTGGTCATCTGGGGCAAGCACGGCGTCGTGGCCCGCTCTGACACGTCGGTCAAACGCGCCTGTGACCTGATCGACTATGTGGAGGCCAGTGCGCGGTACGAATACCTGAACCTCGGCAATCACGAGATGGGCGAAGGCCTCACTCCGGAGGAGGTCTGTGCAGTGGCCGCCACATTCGGCATCCAGCAGACGATCTTCTGACATCGCTTGACATCGCTATAGCCAGACGGGTTCTCTCATGCGGGCTTGGCAGCCCGTATGGATTCCGTTGCCGGGTCAGCTTGTACCACGCTCCTGGTAGCGGGTATACTCCCGGCGCTGTTACAACCCGTATGAGAGGCTGGAAATACAACTTTATGGCAGCTTTGCTCGATTGGATGGCGTCTACCATCCAGCACATTATCCAACTCATGAACTACCCGGGGATTCTGCTCCTCTCGTTTACGGAGGTTGTCTTCCCTCCCATCCCGTCCGAACTGGTTCTTCCATTCGCCGGGTTTCTGGTGCAGAAGAAGGAACTCACCCTGGTCGGCGTCTTACTGGCCAGCACGATCGGCTCGGCTGCCGGGGGAACGCTGCTCTACTATGTTGGCAAGTGGGCGGACGAGCCAATCATCCGTGCCTTTGTCCGCCGTTTCGGCAAGTGGTTCCTGCTGAGTGAAGACGATCTCAATCGCTCGCTGGAATTCTTCGGCAAGTACGGCGAGGCGGTGATCTTCTTTGGACGGCTGATCCCGATCATCCGCAGCCTGATCTCCCTGCCCGCCGGGATGAACCGGATGAGCCTGTGGCGTTTCCTGTCCTTCACCGTGCTGGGCACGCTGCTCTGGAATGCCTTTCTGACCATCAGCGGGATGATCCTGGGGGCTAACTGGGAGCGCATCCTCGACATCATCGACAGCTACGAGAAGGTCTGGTACGTCATCATCGCCGTCGCGGTAATCTGGTTTGTCGCGCACAAGCTGATCGAGCGCCGCAAGGCAGAGAAGGTCAGCGGTGGCGCCGCGGCAGCCCGGAGTGATGTTGAGTAATGCATCGCCCTTCCTGACGACGTATTGCCACCTGAAGGCAAAAACGCACCCTCAGCGGGTGCGTTTTGCTTTCAGAATCCGGTCAGTTTCGCTGGCGCAGCAGGATACGCAAATCCTTGGCGACGAACTCCGGTTCGGAGCCGTGGCTGATCATCAGGCGCAGATGCCCGGAGCGATCCGCCACGTACATTGTGTTCGAGTGCGTGATCGTCACTCCGGCGACTGTTTCACCGTCTGCTGCACGCCGTACCACGACATGGAACGCGTCCATCACTGGTTGAATCTCCTCCATCGTGCCGTACAGACCGATAAAACGCCGGTCGAAGGCTGCCAGGTACTGGCGTATTTTATCCGGCGTATCGTTTTCCGGGTCGATGGTCACGAAGACCACCTGCACATCGTCAGCCTGCTCGCCAAGGCGTGCCATGGCGTTCCGCAGATCGAGCAGCGTCGTCGGGCATATATCCGGGCAGGATGTATAGCCAAAATAGTAGAGGACGATCCTGCCCCGGTAATCTGCCGGGCGGAAAGTACCGCCCCCGGCCTGAGGCAGCTCGAAATCCGGCACCGCAGGGTAGGGTTTGTTATAGGCGACGCCATGAAAATGCGGCACAGCGACCGTCAGTATGCCGGGGATGATGACGAAGATGATCGCGGCCAGCACGACCAGCACCGCCCCAACGGGCAGCGTCCTGCCACCGGGCAGACGTATCAAGCGTTGTGAGGCTTCTACATGGGCTGATGGGGTCACGGACATAGGCGCCTTCGCGGGTAACAGGTTCAGCCCGGAGTCTAGCGAACGCCCTTCTGCGCCGCAAGCTGCGCCCTATGCAGCCGGCAAATCGACAGAATGTTGCCAACCGGAGCCGGAACACTCTGCCAGTAGTGCCTCTCTGTTGTCAGGCTGTCTGTTCAGCCGCGGGCGGTTTCCCGACGCTCGATTCGACGGAGCCGCCAGGCAAGGAACAACACGATCCCGATCACCGCAACCAGGATGATCAACCAGGGGAGCAGCACCGCGATCAGGCTGGTCACCAGGCTGACACCGTCCTCCACTGTGCTGACAACCGGGTTTGCCGTCCCGGCAGTGGTCGCTGTCAGCACCGGGCGTGAGACCGCCTTGACGGTATGCACACTCCCGGCGACCAGAATACCGAGGATAATCGAAATCACCGGGCTCATTTCGGTGAGGATGTTCGCGCTGGCCGCAAAGAGGATCGCGCCCGCCGCCGGACGGATGGCGGTATTGATGATGTCGTTGACCGTATCAGCAGCCGGCACTTTATCAACGAAGAACTCGATCAGGCTAAGGACGACCAGCACACCGATCACCCACCAACTGCTCATCACGTCGAAGGGTTTGTTCAGTTCGAAAACACCCAGCCGGGCGCATACCGCGACCACCAGCAGGGGCAGATACGCATTCAGCCCGGCACTGGCCGAGAGGCCAAACGCTGAGAAGATACCAACCATCCCACCCATTACGCCTTCTCCTGAACCCACAACTGTTACTGTAATAGCGCAGATCAGGCCGAAAAGTTGCACGATCACCCTGTGCGCCTCTGAATTCAGTATACGGCAGGAATCACGCACCCGGCATCACAAAACCATCCCAGGTGCCGAAGACAGCCAGCCGGGCCGCGTCAATCACCGCGATCATCAGCAAAGCGGCTGCCAGCCCCAGCAGGATCAGCGGCAGCGCATCACGCAGAGTGCGAGACTGGGTCTCACGCCGTAGTAGCGTTGCCACCATTACCGTCATGATGCATCCGAGGATGGACAGGACGCCGATGGAGCTGAGCACCGCCAGCGGGTAGAGAAACAGCCAGTATTCACTGTAGACCATCGCGACCAGCGCCGCGCCTATCCCTACCAGGGCCAGCAGTTCCCACAGGCTTTTCACAGTGGGCTCATCCGCAGCATCCGCCCAGAGCGTAGCATTCACGATAGGAAGGATCAGGCTGCCCATCGTGATGCCATGCAGCATCCCTGTCGTGAGGCGCAGAAAGTTGTTCGGCTCGAACAGGCGCGGCAGGCGCAGGCTCTCCGGGAGCAGGTGCATAAACGAATTCGCACCGTCAAACGCCCACCACGCGCTGAAAAGCAGCAGCACGATCGTCAGGGCTACCTTCGGGAAGCGAGCCGCGTGCCGCCGCCCGAACAGCAGCCCCGGAGCAAGCAGCCCGACCAGCACCCCCAGGAACGTCCCGGAGCAGCGTGCACACAACGGCACCGCCCGGCCATCCGGGAAGTGGAACGAGCGCACGCTGATGCGATGGCAGACGGCATAGCCGACCGCATCGGCTTTGCCCAGGATGCCCTGCGGTGTAAAGCTCAGCCAGACGGTGAGCACCAGCAGCAGCGCCGCCAGCCCTATCCAGAGCAGCGTATTTGACGGGTCAGACAGACGCCGTGCCAGCGGCATTCGCCCGGAGTCTCCTGTGGGGGGTTGTGTCATCCGTGACCATCCTCTGCAGGGTGCGCGAGGCTGCATTATACCCT
>JADZAD010000092.1 GCA_020852775.1 Anaerolineae bacterium | reverse complement strand
CACTTGACGGCGTTGGCCTTTTGTATATACAATCGTAGATACCAAGATTGATACAAATTAGCCCCAAACCCCGGAATCGACTTTCAAGCGCCTCCGGTATAGGCGAATGTATATACAGGAGTAGATACAGCATGGATTACCTGCCTGCCGAAGACCTCCCGAAGGGCTTCTATCTGCGGCTTTCGGCCACGGATCCGCGTGATATCCAGCTTGCGCGCTGGATCAAGTCCGACACCAGCCATCGCGCGGTCAATATCAGCGCGGTGATCAAGCAGCTCCTGTATGCGTGGTACGAGTTGCGCTGGCGTCTGGGTACGATCCCGGCGCCGACGATGGCGCATATCGGTGAGGGGGCGGTGCTGCCGGGCCCTGCGCCTTACCGGGCCCTGCCATCGCGGGCCGAGGAAGAGCGGGAAGATGCCAACGACCCGTTGATCCGGCGGATGCTCAGCATGAGCTTTGAAGAGTGGGGGGCGGCCAGTGGCTGACTGGAAAGTCAACGAGGTTGCGGAGTACCTGGATATTTCCAAGGTCGCGGTGCAGAACTGGACGGATGACTACTCCTGGGCGCTGTCGGCTGAGGCCGCGCCGGGGAAGGGCAGGACGCGGCATTTCACGCCGCGTGACGTGGCGATCCTGGTAGAGGTGGACCGCCAGTCCAAGGCCGGGGTGCTGCATGAGCAGATCCGGCTGGCGCTGCGCTCGATGATCACCAGCGGGCAGTTCGATACGGTGGAGGAGTATCCGGAGCCGCGCGTGCCGGATGGGAGCATCCCCGCCAGTGAGCACTACCGGCTGATGCTGCGAGCAGAGGAGATCACCTCGCAGGCATTACGACGGGCGGAACGGGCCGAATCGGACCTGATGACCGCCCGGGAGAAGATCGCCAAGCTCGAGGGGCGTATTGAGGAAATGCAGCGCGCCGGCTCGATGGAAGAGGTGATCCGGCTTAACCGTGAAATTGCCCGGCTGGAGTACCGGCTGGAACTGGCCCGGAAGGACGGGGGAGAGGATGAGGCATGAGCACAGCACTTTATGAAGTCGGCGGTGACTTCGGCAACTGGGCGGCCAAGGTCGTCCGGGATGGCTACAGCACGGTAATCCGCAACGTCGCGGTACAGTACGATGGTAGCGACGACGCGCTGCGCGAACTCGGGCTCTTCGGGGGCGTCACCGCCGGGGATGAGCCGCTGACGGAGAGCGTGCAGCTGACGCTTCGGGATCAGCAGTGGATCGTCGGGGAGGCGGCTTTCACCCAGAGCGCTCGCAGCTTTGAGCGCACAACCTATTCACGTTATGGCACGGATGAATGGTATGCCCTGGTGGCCGCGGCGCTCGTCAGTCTGTACTCGAAACGCTCCGGGACGGTGGCGCTGACCTTTTCGCTGCCGGTGTCACAGCTCAGGGCGGGGCGGGCACGAGAGATCCGCGAACTGCTCGCCGGGCAGTGGCAGATCGGCTATGACGGGCGCGTGCTGACGTATGAAATCCTGCCCGACCTGATTGACATGATCCCGGAGGGGTTCGGTTCGCTGGCCTACCTGTGCCTGAGCGAGTCGGGCAAGCGCTTCACCGATCGGGCGCTGGCCGAAAACCGGGTGGTGCTCTTTGACTTCGGAGGATACACGCTCGACGTGATCACCTTTGATCGGCTCTCGATGGGGCCGTACAACGAGTCGCTGACCACTGGCCTGATCAACGTGCGTAATGACGTGAACAAGGCGCTGAAGCGCATCTACAACCGGGGCGATGTGCCGGGGAAGGTGCTTGATGAGGTCATCCGTACCCGGCAGTACCGGCATGCAGGTGGGAAGCCAGACGACGTCAGTACGATCGTCGATACGGCGCTGGTCAGCCTGATGAAGGATGCGCTGCGGGTGTGGCAGGAAGAACTCGGCAGCGGGGCGGACTACGACACGGTGATTGTCTCCGGGGGTGGGGGGCCGGTGATCGGGCCGTTGCTGGCGCCGCAGCTCGGGCACCACGATATCCGCATCATCCCGGAAGGCGAAGCACATCTGGCCAACGCCCTTGGCTCGCTGCGGCACCGTAAGTTCAAGCGCGAGTACATGCAGGCGTAGGCTGATAACGGGGCGCAGACGCTTTCCTCGTATACTGAGAATAAGACCGATTACACAGGAGGTGATGTTGATGGCGAAAGATAAGGACAAGAAGGACAAGAAAGACAAGAAGGATAAGAAGAGCAAGAAAGACAAGAAGGGTTAGTGACAGGCTGAACAGTCTCCGGCCCTGAAACCCGAACGGGTCTCCCTCCACGCAGGGAGGCCCGTTGGGCTTGCCCCGTTTTAGTGGACAGCACGAATGTCCAAGGTGAGAAGGTGTTCACACTCCACGGGGCTGAGATAGCCGAGGGAGGAATGCAACCGCTGGCGATTGTACCAGAGCTCAATGTACTCGAAGATCGCCGTGCGAGCGTGTGCGCGTGAGGCAAAAGGAGCCGTGACACATTCCGCCTTCAGGGTGGCAAAGAAGCTCTCCATCATAGCGTTGTCGTAACAGTTGCCGCGGCGACTCATGCTCACCTGACAGCGCGCCCGGGTCATCAGCTGCTGATAAGCGCGGCTGGTGTATTGGCTGCCCCGGTCGGAATGATGCAGCAGCCGGGCATCCGGGTGGCGGGAGGCGAAGGCCATCTGAAAAGCGTTCTCCACCAGCGAGGTCTCCAGACGGTCCGCCATCGACCAGCCGACTACTTTGCGCGAACACAAGTCCAGCACTGAGGCCAGATACAGCCAGCCTTCGTCCGTGGCGATGGAGGTGATGTCTGCCGCCCACTTGCGGTCAGGCTGCCTCGCCTTGAAGTCCTGTGCCAGCAGGTTCTGTGCCACGGGGTTAGCTGCATCCGCCTGGGTGGTCAGGGGGCGCCGCCGCCGGGCTGTCTGGCCGACCATCCCCTCCAGGCGCATCAAACGCGCCACGCGTTGTCGCCCACAGACTATCCCCTGCCGTTTAAGAACCGCATGGATGCGTGGGCTGCCATAGGTGTGGCGGCTGGCCTGATGCGCCTCCCGGATACGCGAGACCAATCGCTGGTTGGCTTGCGCCCGGCGGCTGAGTGGGCGCCGGCACCACGCATAGTAGCCGCTGCGTGACACCCCCAACACCCGGCTCATCTGCTCGATTGAATACACTCCCCGCTGCTCGCTCATGAACCGGTACCGTTGCCCGTTTCCTTCGAGAAGATGGCGATGGCTTTTTTTAAGATGTCCCGCTCCTGGCTGACAATCGCCAGCTCTCGCCTGACTCGACGCAACTCGGCCTGGGCTGCCACCAGTTCGTTGGGTTCCAGGCTCTGCCCCGCGGGATCCACCCGGTACCGCTGCTTCCATTTCGGCAGCAGCCCCGCGGTGAT
>JADZAD010000091.1 GCA_020852775.1 Anaerolineae bacterium | reverse complement strand
GAGCGCACCGTGATCGCCGTGGTAAATTGTGCGGAAGCGCTCTTCCTCACTGAGTTCATTGAAACCATCCGAGAGGCCGACGTCGCGGTGCGGGACAAACGTACGGTAGCCTTTCGCCTCCAGCGCCGCGGCGATCTGCTCGATGTAGCCGCGCTCGTAGGGCGTGAAGAGCGGCCCGGCCACGTAGATATAGGGTGCAGCCCTCAGTGTTGCTCCTTGCGTATGGATTCAGGCGTCTACTCCACCGGTGAATGTTTCTTCACCAGTGCAATCAGTTCGTCGATGCTGCGCGCCATGTACCACCCCTCATTGCAGAAGCCCCAGATCATGATGTTGACCGGGCCGCGCCGATCGTCGGAGATGCCATAGACAGGCTTGCCCATCGCCGCCAGCCAACCCACTTCAGCCGCCGTACCGGAATCCACGTCCTGCCCGGTCAGCAGCGCGGTGGCGAAATCCGCGCGCTGCATCGCCCCGAGGTCGGCATGGAATACCCGCATGAAGCGCTGATCCTGTGTTTCCCCCGGCGGTGGGGTCTTCAGGTTATCACGGTGGGGCACAAAACACTCGTACCCGGCGGCTTCGAGCGCCGCGGCGATTTGTTCGATGTAGCCGCGCTCGTGTGTGTTGAAGAGCGGCCCGGCGACGTAGACATATGGTTTAGCCATCAGTGATCTCCTTCTGGGGAATCGGCAGGACAACACAGGTGTTCCTGACAGCCGTCAGGTGCCCGACATTCTACAACAGACCGGGAACCGGGGCGCAATCGGCTACGGTGCCTGCACTGTGACCGGCTCCAGCAGCAGGCGATCACCGGCGGGCTGGCCGTCGATCGTCACCGGGAAGCGCACAACACCCTCCTGGTTGTACATGCCGATCTGCAGATGGTAGCGACCGGGCGGAAGCGCCGGGCCGGTCAGCACATCGTGAAGCTGCACGAACACGTCTCCCTCTCGCCAGCCCGCGGCAGGCACGGCGAGGAAATCCCGCCCGGCGGCGAACTGTCCCTCTTCATCTAGCAGATGGGCAAAGACCGCGTACAACTGCGGCCCCTCCACCGTCCGCGTGACGCGCCACCACAGCGTCAGTTCCAGCCATTCCCCGGCACGCACGGACGGTGCAACCTCATATCCAATCAGTTGAACCGCATCGCCGAACTGCACCGGCAGGCTGGCCGGGCGCCGCAGGCCGTCCGGGTCGTCGGGTGGAAAGGCCAGCGCGTCCGCCAGCCATGCCCCCTGCTCCGCCGGTGGCGGGAACTGCTGCAGAAAGGCGTCCGGCGCGGGCAAGCCATATTGACGGTAGTCAAGCGCCCCGTTCGCCGAGACACGTTCATCGACCACAGCCAGGTGATCGTAGAAGAGACTCTGCAGGCGCGGCTGCGGTACCGGCTCACGCGTGACGAACAGGCGTGATGGGCCCTCCTCGGGCACCAGCAGTGCAAAGTAGCCATCGAACCAGCGCACCGGGGCGTCGCCGTGCGGGGTGAAGTCGAAGATGAACGGGTCGAGGTTGTTCGGCTCAGTCGTGCTGATCACGGCAACCGGGCCAGCCTGCCCACGCAGCACCCCGGCGACAGCAGCGAGGTCAGCGCGGTAGACGCGCTGCACCTCGGCGTTGCCCGCCCACGTGCCGAAGTAGTCGCCGACCGTGCCGTTGAGCGAAAGCCCGGCCAGCCCGGCGACGGCCAGAGGCCAGAGGTGCTCGATCCGGCGGAAGCGATCCCAGGAAAGCGCCGCCCCGTGCAGCGCATCGAGCCCCAGGCCAAGCGCGATGAAGGCAGCGGGCATCGCCGCACTGGAGCGAAGCTGGGCGGGTGGGAGATCGGTGAGGGCGGCGGGCAGCACGCCCAGCCCGATCCACGCGAGCAGCAGCCACGCGGCGGGCGCGCGGCGGCGCTGTGAGGGCGCGAAGGCCAGCCGCAGGCCGGTGACTACCCCGGCAGCAAAGAACGTCACCAGCAGCGGGGAGAAGACCGGTTTGCCGGCGATGTTATAGCGCCAGAGCGGATCCCCCCTGACGCCCCACATCAGCAGGACGGACAGCAGCCCATTGAGCAGCGGGCCGGTGTCACCAGCGAGCGCGGCGGTCAGCGGTCCGGCGACGTTGCCGGCACGGGCATAGCCGATCGACGAGGCACGGATCGCCAGGCCAAGCGGTACGAAGCACAGCGCCGCCACCCCCGGTATGAGCAGCACCCCCGGCCACAGCCGCGCGGCCTGTTTCCGCGCGAAAAAGGCCAGCGCGACCAGCCAACCAGCTACCACCAGCGGCAGCACATACGCCGCCGGGTAGGAGTAGAAGCACAATCCGAGCGCCAGCCCGGCCAGCACGAAACGCTTCACAGAAGGCCGCTGCGCGGCCCGCGTCAGCAGCCAGCCCGCCAGGGCCGCCAGCGGCGCAAGCGTGGTAACGCGCAGCCCGGTGCGGCTCAACCAGAGCGGCCAGAAACCGATCGCCATAAAGAGGATCGTGTAGATCGCGGTGCGCCACCCGAAGGCCGCCCCCGCCCAGCGGTAGGTCAACGCGAGCGCGAGCAGGCCGCAGAAGGCCGCCGGCAGGCGGATCGCCAGCGCATTCTGACCGAGCGAGGAGAGGCTCAGGGCGAGCAGATAGATGAAGAGTGGCTCACGCCCCTGGTTCTCCGGGAAGAACAGGTGCAGCTTGCCATGCAGCACAGTTGTCGCGTCATGCGCGTAGAAGATTTCATCGTGCTGCAGGCCGGGTGGTACAGCCCTCAGCGCAGAAAGGCGCAGGGCCGCACCCAGCAGCAAGACGGCAGTCAGGAGAGCCAGCACATGGCGGGGTGTTGGACGGCGCATGAGGGCAATTGTACCCCGCTCAAGCCGCAGCAGGCAGGCCGGATGTCCGCCTCTGCCGCACTCATGTAACAGAGATCGTTGTTTCAGCGTACACTTTGCGGGAGAAACGCGCTACACTCTCAGAGGCAGCGGTTTGTACAATCTTCCACATATGCCAACCGGGGGGCGGCCTCAGCGCCCAGAAGCACCCCCGCAGTTCAGCCACGAGAATACTCCGTGATAGCATACACACGCGGATTTGACAGTAATCGGTAAGTAAGGCGGAAACATGTTTGGACTCTGGCAGAAGGAACAGACTAACGAACCCACCCGGGACACCCGTACCAACGGTGTCTTCACGCACGGCAACGCGCATCTGATCGACCTGAAGGACGTGGTCAAGGTGTACAAGACTGCCGCCGGGGACTTCACCGCGCTGCGCGGGATTAATCTCCAGGTGGATTCGGGTGAATTCGTCGCCGTGATCGGCAAGTCGGGCAGCGGCAAATCTACCCTGATCAACATGATCACCGGCATTGACCGCCCCACCAGCGGGCAGGTCTTCATCGGCGATACCGCCGTCCACACGCTCAACGAGGGCCAGATGGCCCAGTGGCGTGGGCGGAATATGGGGATCGTCTTCCAGTTCTTCCAGCTTCTGCCAACCCTGACGGTCATTGAGAACGTCATGCTGCCGATGGACTTCTGCAACATGTTCAACCGCAAGGAGCGAATCGAGCGGGCGATGCACCTGCTGGAGCTGGTCGATATCGCCGAACAGGCGCACAAACTCCCGACAGCGATCTCCGGCGGCCAGCAGCAGCGTGCCGCCATTGCCCGCGCACTGGCGAACGACCCGCCAATCATCGTGGCGGACGAGCCGACCGGCAACCTTGACTCGCGTACTTCGTCACAAATCTTCCAGTTGTTCGATGATCTCGTGGCGAAGGAGAATAAGACGATCCTGATGGTCACGCATGACGACGATCAGGCTCGCCGTGTCTCACGCACGGTCATCCTCGCGGACGGTGAGATCGCCAACGAGTATATGGCGCGCGCCCTGCCCTTCCTGCCGCAGAACAAGCTCGCGGAGGCCACCCGCCGCGCCCGCCATGTGCACGTCAACCCGGGCCAGGTTGTTGTGGAAGAAGGAAGCTCGTCTGACAACTTCTACATCATTACCAGCGGTGAAGTGCATGTGTACCTCAAGCAGCCTGAAGGCAGCGACCTGTTCGTGGAGAAGCTGGGCGTCGGGCAGTATTTCGGTGAGATCGGCCTGCTGCGTAACCAGCGCCGCAGCGCCACGGTACGCGCCGATCGCTATATGGAGGCGGAACTCGTTGCACTCAGCCGGAAGGATTTCGAGGAACTGATCGCCTCGGAAGCCTCAGCGCGTGCTGCCATTGAGGAGACCGCCGAGGTGCGCGAAGAAAGCCAGGCCAAGGCCCGGGAGAAGTACAATCTCCCCGGTGCAGATGGTTCTGAAGACG
>JADZAD010000090.1 GCA_020852775.1 Anaerolineae bacterium | reverse complement strand
TAGTTGCCGGGCCATGGGCGGCCATGGGCAATGCGGGTTGATTCGAGTGCGACGACCGGTTTACCGGCCTTCAGCGCGTCGGCTACCTCCGGCGAAACGCTGAGATAGTCTTTGAGTGAGTGTGCCATGAGTTTCATCCTTTCGTGTCAGGCAGCCAGGCTATCCATGGGTCTACAGCCGGGACATCGCCAGCGCGATACGGGCCGCGACGCGGGAGTTCTGTACGATCAGGGCGATGTTGACCTTCTGGCTGCGGCCAGCGGTCAGCGCTGCGACACGTTCCAGCAGGAAGGGGGTGATCTTTTTGCCCTTGATGCCCTTTGCGTCCGCCTCGGCGACCGCTGCGTTGATCGCTTTTTCCATCTCATCGTTCGGCAGGGCAAGATCCGCCGGGGCCGGGACGCCGATCAGCACACCACCGGTCAGCCCGAGCTCCCACTGCGTCAGGATAATCCGGGCAGCCTGCTCCGCATCATCCACGCGGGCATCGACGGGCAGCCCGCTGCTGGTCGCGTAGAAGGCCGGGAAGGTATCCGTGCCGTAGCCGAGGACAGGCACACCGGCAGTTTCGAGGTATTCCAGCGTGCGCGGCAGGTCGAGGATGGCCTTGGCCCCGGCGCATACCACCGCGACCGGCGTCTGCGCGAGTTCGGTCAGGTCGGCGGAGATGTCCATCGCATCGCCGCGGTGTACCCCACCGATGCCACCGGTGGCGAAGACTCTGACCCCGGCCATGTGGGCCGCAATCATCGTCCCGGCGACGGTCGTGCCGCCATTTTCCCTGCGGGCCAGCGCGATGCCAAAATCACGGCGTGAAATCTTGCGGGCACTCTGCTCGGCGACCGCCAGCGCCTTGACCTGGTCTTCGGTCAGGCCAACGGTGATCACACCATCGACGAGGCCGATGGTCGCGGGGATGGCTCCCTCTTCACGGATGGCGGCTTCGCACTGGAGCGCCACCTCATAGTTCAGCGGCGCGGGGAGCCCGTGTGTGATGATCGTAGATTCGAGCGCGACCACTGCCTTACCGGCATCCAGCGCAGCCTGTACCTGCGGCGCGACGTGCAGATAGGACTTTACATCAGTCATAGTAATCTCCTTGAGGGTTTAATCGCTATTCTACCCGGTCATCAGGATGCGGGGGGATATCAGTCCGCGGCAGGAAGCGGCACTGGCCAGTAGCGCAGATAGCCGGACTCAAATCACCAGCTCATCGTAGAGCAGTTCAACACTCAGATCGGAACGCACGATCTCGCGGGTGCGAAGGGTAAGAGCAGCGGCGGTCGCCCCCAACCTGAGGCACTCATCCAGGGGAATCTGCTCCAGCAGGCCGAAGATTATCGCGGCGGTCAGGGCGTCGCTGGCCCCCGTCTGGTCTACAATGGCAGTCTTGAGCGCCGGGATATGCCCGACCGTCTCGATATCGGCGTAGACGACTCCGAACTCCGAGAGGGTGATGATCGCGTTCTCGACCCCCAGCCTGACAAGCTGGCTGGCCGCGCCCTGTGCTTTGTCCCGGTCGGAAGGGTCGATGCTGTCATTACATAGCACCTGTGCCTCCCGGTGGTTGGGTACAACCATGTACAGTTGATCCAGATAGGGCAGGAGCTTCTGAGCAAGTGTCGCGGAAGCCGGGTCAGCACAGAGCGGCACCCCGTAACGCGTACAGAGTTCCACAACTGTGCCGATCGCGTCAGGTGAGAGATTCGCGTCCACGAAGGCGATGCGCGCCTGTCCGAAGAGATCAGCATGGGCACGGAAATAGGCTGATGTCAGCGCCGACATGATCTCCATGTCATCAACCGCGTTACTGAGCTTGCCCTGCTGATCCATCAGCGCGAGATAGGCCCCGGTGCGGGCGTCATCGACGATCAGGGCGTGGCTGATATCGATATGGCAGGCCGCAGCATGGCTGAGAATCTGCTCGCCGCTGGCGTCATCTCCTACCGCAGTCAGCAGGACGGTATCCACCTCAAGACGGGCGAGGTTCTCTGCGACATTGCGCGCTACTCCTCCGAACCCGCTGCGAATGATGCCAGGGACCGAACTACCCTGCACAGAAGGCATGGAAGACCAGCCGCGCACGTCGGCACTGGCAGTTCCGATCACCAGGACTTTCCCCTCATCTGCCATCCCCGCCTCCCCTGATGCCAGCAAGCCTACTGCTATGATAGCATACAAACTTGCGGATGCGTGCAGCGCCCGGCTTTCACTTTGGGCATATCCGGCAGGTGGCTATAATACGCCTATGCCACTACCGGAAACTACTGACACGCCACAACGCCCCGGCACAGACATGGCTATCGCCGTGGCGCTGGGCTTGTTTCTCTTCGCCGCTTATCTGCTGACAACCAGCCTGCGCCTGGTCTCCATCGATGAACTGGCTCTGTTCGCTGTGATCCGCAGCATAGCCAGCCGCGGAGCATTTGACGCGAACATCCTCTACTGGACACAGGTTCCGATGGGAATCGGCGCCCTGGTGACTCACGGCATCGACGGGCAGGTGTACTCGCAGAAGGATATTGCGCCTGGCCTGCTGGCCCTCCCGCTGATCCGCGGAGCCTATGTGCTCGGCTGGAGCCCGATTCGCGCTGCATTCCTGGTCACCCCGGTGCTGACCGCCCTGACGGGTGCGCTGCTTTACCGGCTGGCGCGCTTTCTGGGCTACGCTGTGCGCGTGGCGTTCGCCGGTGCGCTGACTTTCGGGCTAGGCTCGCTGGCGTGGCCTTACGCCGAAACATTCTTTACCCAGCCTGCTGCCGGGCTAGGACTGCTGATCGCGCTGGGTGGTGTGTTGTGGGCACGCCAGGACAGGCATCCGTTCCCGGCGCTGCTAGGAGGCGTTGGGCTGGGATTCGCCGGGTTGAGCACGATCCCTGTGTGGGTGACGCTGCCCATTTATCCACTCTACCTCCTGCTGGATATCCGGAGACCGGGCCACTGCCCGTCAATCATCCGGAGTATCGTCGCGTTTGCTGCCGGGGCGGCTCCCTTCGCGCTGGCCCAGGCAGCCTATAATGCCTTCCGGTTTGGCTCACCACTGGCAACCGGCTACCAGCAAATCGGGGCAGCAAACATCAGCCTCGCCTATCTGGGTAATGGCCTGTTCGGGAATCTGCTCAGTGCTCCACGCGGCCTGTTATGGTACGCACCGTTCACGCTGCTGATCCCTCTTGGTCTGGTGGTGCTGCTGCGGCGTGACCGGCCCCTCCTGCTGCTGGCCGGGGGACAGGTACTTCTCGTCTATCTTCTTTACAGTGCCTATTCGACGTGGTGGGCCGGGCAGTCCTGGGGGCCGCGTTACATGGTGCCGCTCATGCCTGCGCTCGTGCTGCTCACCCTGCCCGTGCTCGCTGCAATGTTCAGAGCGGGGACGTCTGCCGCTGCCCGCACCCTCACCGCGGGCGTGCTGATTGCCTCCGCCCTGATTCAGGCGGCCGCCAGCCTGCTCGATACCATCAGCACTGAACTCACAATCCAGAATGCGCTGGCTGCCATCACTCCACCGGATGCGTTTTTCGTGCCCGCGCCAGTACTCTTCGACCCGGTTCAGCTTCCAGCGGTGCGGCTGTGGGGGCTGCTCGAACAAGGCCGGTGGGATAATCTGTGGATCATGTCCGGCAATGTAGACAGCCTGCTGCTGGTCAGCCAGATCGCGCTGCTCAGTATCGCGCTGATCTGGCTGGTGCTGTCGCTGCGCGCATCGAGGCACAGGGCCCTCAGGCCGGGCATGGCAGCACAGGCCGTACTGTCTGTCGCCGTCATGGGGTTGATGCTGTCCCGCTATCCGGATCACCCGAACGGCTACCTCGCGCGTATGGGAGACCAGGCCGAGCCTGAGGCGCTGGCGGCGGTTGCTGCATACATCCAGACTGAGGCCCTGCCGGGGGATGCCATCATCACCCTGCTGCCCTACAGCACCGTCGGCTGGATGGACGCTTATCACAGTGCCCTGCCAGATGCCGGGTTCATTCCGGAGTCGCCGCTTTCGCCGGAATCAGAGGCCTTTATCCGCCAGTTGGCCGGAGAGCATACGCGGCTGTGGCTGGTCAGCGAAGGCCTGACCACTGGTGACCCTGCGAATGAACTTGAGGAATGGTTAGCGTGGCATGGCTATGCCGGTACCGAGGACTGGATCGATGGCTACCGGGTCGCCAGCTACACTTTCCCCACGGCGACAGGTGAACTACGGCAGCTTGACGAGGTGGTGTTCGCGGATGAGATCACCCTGAGTGCCAGCCGCGTAGGGCACACCGAGCATTGGCTTAATATCAGCCTGATCTGGCAGGCCGAACGCCCACTATCCACCAACTACATGGTGTTTGTGCAGTTACTTGGCCCTGACGGTGTGCTGGTCGCCCAGCATGACGGCTACCCCGCTGCCGGGTACGCCCCGACCACCACCTGGCAGGCAGGGCAGCCGGTGGTCGATCAGCGCCACCTGCTGCTCCCGGAGAACCCGTCTGCCGGGACATACACACTTATCGCCGGGTTGTATGATTCTGCCAGCGGCGTGCGGCTGCCGCTGCCTGATGGCTCGGATTACGCCACGCTGGAGCAGTTCATCCTGCCATGAGGATTCGAACTACCCCCGACACCCGCCTCGCATTCGCGGTGGGGTTGACGGTACTGGCATTTGTGCTGGCTACTACCTCTCTCAGCTTCGTATCGATCGATGAGACGGCGGTATTGAGTGTGGCGCGCAGCCTTGCCGGGCATGGCGGGCTGGACGGTGACATCCTGTACTGGACAGGCCCGGCGCTGGGGGTGAGCACGGTCGTTGTGGGCGGGCCAGATGGGCACGTCTACGTCGTGAAGGACATCCTGCCTTCACTGGTTATTACGCCACTGGTCTGGCTCGCCGCGCGGCTGCATATCAGCCCGGTGAGGCTGGTGCTCCTGCTGCCTCCCTTGCTGACAGCGTTCACCGCGATTCTGCTCGTCCGTACAGCCCGGCGGCTGGGCCTGTCACGCCGTGCTGCGATGGCGAGCGGGCTGATCTTCGGGCTGTGTTCCCCGGCATGGCTCTATGCCGAGACGCTGTTCACGCAGCCATTTGCCACGCTGGGGCTGGTGATCGCGCTGTGGGCCGCGCTTCGCGCTGCGGATACCGGTGGCTGGCGTGACGCGCTGATCTGTGGCGCCGGTGTGGGGCTGGCAGGGGCCAGCGCGACTCCGCTCTGGAGCACGGGTACAGTCTATGCCCTGTTTCTGCTGCTGGCATCCCGCGGAGGCCGCTCCCCGGCGCAGTGGTTCAGGGCTGTGTGGCCGCTCCTGCTGGCGTTCAGCATCAGCGGAGGCGTATTCCTTGGCGCCCAGGGAGTGTTCAATGCTGCCCGTTTTGGCTCCCCATGGGAGACTGGCCATGCGGAACTGGGCGCGATACGGATGAGTGCTGCCAATCTGCCCGTGGGGTTAACAGGCCTGCTGTTCAGTACCCCGCGCGGGCTCCTCTGGTATGCTCCCTTCGTGCTGCTGCTTCCCTTCATTCGAGGTCGGTTGCCGCGCCCCGCTCGCTGGCTGATAGCAGGCATTGTGCTGATCGTGCTGGGGGTCTACAGCCTGTACGGAGAGTGGTTCGGCGGGCTGGCGTGGGGCCCGCGATTCCTTGTCCCGCTGATGCCGCTGCTGGCGCTGCTCGTGGCTCCGGTCGCTGACGATCTGTCAGCGAGACGTCCCTGGCACAGCATGGCGATCGCAGCCGTACTGATGCTGTCCCTGCTCACGCAGGCGGGGGTCGCACTGGCCGGGTACCTGGAGAGCGAATCCGCAATCACCGGCCGGATCAGAGAAGCCGGAGCGACACTCTCTCCGGCACTTTTCGATCCATCGTCCCTGCCGCTTCTCCGGTCTTTGACGGCGCTAAGCGGCGGGATATGGTCAACCCTGTGGTTCAACGCGGACGCAGTCGATGGCTGGCTGCTTGCTGGCTGCCTGATTGTTGCCCTTACCGCATGTGGGACGCTGCTGCAGGTCGCCCGGGGCAGCACCGGAAACGTGCTGGCTGCCCCGGCGATCTTGAGCGGCGGATTGGCTCTCCTGATGCTGATCCGCTACCCCGTGGATGCGCTGGCACTCCCGGCCCTCAGCCCGGCGCGTGACTATATCCGCCTGAACGCACAACCCGGCGAAGCGGTGCTGGTACAGCTCCCGGTAAGCATCTTCGGCTGGATCGACGACTCTGCCCCTGAACGACCTCCGGACTATGGTGTAGTGGTGGAAGACCCACTCAGTGAGCCTGCTACAGCTTACCTGCGGGCAACATCAGAACGACACAGCGCGCTCTGGCTGGTCTCCGAAGGCACGATAAACGGTGACCCGGCAAACGGCGTTGAGCACTGGCTCGCGGAGAACGGCTGCGCCGGCCCGGAGGTGTGGTTTGAAGGCTACCGGGTGATCCCCTATCTGTTCCCACGGGCGATGCAGGCTGGAGCCGTCGCGGAGTGGCAGGACGGGATGATTCGCCTGTCGCGCGCGGAATACGCACTCGATAGGCGGCGGATCATCCTGCGGCTGAACTGGCAGGTGGAGACACCCCCGGCTGTGCCTTACACTGTCTTTGTACATATGCTTAATCTGGACGGCACGCTGATTGCCCAGCATGACGGCCAGCCGGAGGCGGGGTACCGGCCCGCCATGACCTGGCAGCCCGGCGAAACTATCCCTGACTGCCATGCTCTGCTGCTGCCTGGCGATTTGCCGTCGGGTGAATACCGGCTGGTGGCCGGGCTCTACCACCCGGCGAACGGGGAACGCCTGTCACTCACTGACGGCGGGAATGCCGCCGAGATTGCCCGCTTTGGCATGGGCGGGGAGTAGCAGACTCGCTATAGTCTATACGCAGGACAGTAGTATAACGACCGAACACAGGAGTACAGACTGATGGCAAAGCAGTACAGTAGCCCCCCGGCCATGGTGATTGACCCGGCGAAGCAGTACAGCGCCGTATTCAAGACCCAGCGCGGCGATATCCGTGTGAACCTGTTCGCAGATCACGCCCCTGTCACCGTGAATAATTTCGTCTTTCTGGCGCGTGAAGGCTTCTACGACAGTACCACGTTTCACCGCGTGATCGGTGACTTCATGGTACAGGGCGGAGACCCGACAGGGAGTGGGCGTGGCGGCCCCGGCTACCGCTTCAATGATGAGGCGGGGGCGCTGGCCCTTAAGCATGATGCCCCCGGTGTTCTCTCGATGGCAAACGCCGGCCCGAACACCAATGGCAGCCAGTTCTTTATCACCCACCTGCCCACACCGCACCTGAACGGCAAACACGGTGTATTCGGCAAGGTTGCGGACAAGGAGTCGCTCGACGTGCTGCTGAAGATCCGTGAGCGCGACCCCATGCGGGACCCGAACCCGGGCGATACGCTCAACACCATTGAGATCATCGAGTCCTGAACCTGATCTTCGGTGAGAACAAACAGGGCCCGCTCAGTGAGCGGGCCTTGTCGTTTACAGCAGCCGGTCAGAGTGGCCGCTTGAATACGTAGGTCAGTGGGCTGCGGCCCCGACCACTCTCGTTGGGGAACACAGATACCAGTTCCCATCCCTGCTCACCCAGTTTGCCCAGCATCGCCGGCCAGGTATTGCGTAGATCGTGTTCGACCGGGTCACGATCCGCGACGAACTGCCTGAGTATCGCCATGCTGTTCGTGCCTACTTCGATCTGGCAATACTGCCAGCGCCCCCTGTCCGCCATATCCCCTCCTGTACGGCCCACTCGCTGTGTGATTCTTTATACGGAGAAGGGCTGGTGAAGTTCCGGGATATAGACCTTCTGGTAGCGAAGCTGCTCCTTCAGGCTCACGGAGAGTGCCTCCGCCGCCTCCACCTCGCCATGCACCAGGAATATCTTCTCCGGGTGCTTACGAAACGCGCTGACCCATTCCAGCAGTTCACCATGATCGGCGTGACCGCTGAAGCCGTTCAGCACGGCAACTTCAGCCTGTGGCCGGTATTCCTCACCAAAGATACGGATGACCTCACGCTTGTCGATCAACTGTTTACCCAGCGTATCAGGCGCCTGCCAGCCAACGATCAGGATGGTATTACGCCGATCCTCGATGGTATGGCTCAGATGGTGCAGGATGCGCCCGGCCTCCATCATGCCGGAGGCGCTGATGATGATGCACGGTTCCTGGAGATCGTTCAGTTCCTTCGACTGCTCCACCTGCCGGATGTAGCGCAGCCGCCGGAAACCAAAGATGTCCCCGTCGGGGTCCTGGCGGGTCAGGTAATCCACTGCTTCCGCATCAAATGCATCCGGGTGCAGGCGGAAGATGTCGGTTGCGTTAACCGCGAGTGGGCTGTCCACGTAGACCGGGATATCGGGCAGCATCCCCGCATGGTACAGCCGGTTCAGTTCATAGACGATGGTCTGAGTACGGCCCACCGCGAAGGCCGGTATGATTACTTTGCCGCCACGCTTATAGGTGCGGTCGATCACGTCATGCAGGCCGCCTTCGGCGGTCTCCAGCGGGTCATGCTTGCGTCCGCCGTAGGTGCTTTCGAGAATCAACAGATCGGCACTGTCGAGTATGGTTGGGTCACGCAGGATTGGTGTTTTCCTGCGGCCGAGGTCACCTGAGAAGACCAGCCGCCGGGCCTGCCCGGACGCCTCGTCCTCAATGTCCAGTTGCACGATCGCTGAGCCGAGCATGTGCCCGGCGTCGAAGAAGGTGACTGTCACCCCCGACGCGACATGATAAGGGCGATCATAACCCACTGAAAGGAAGTACTTGAGTGCCTTGACCGCGTCTTCCTCCGTGTAAAGTGGCTCGATAGGGGGCTGGCCCTTCGCAGAACGTTTCTTGTTGACGTACTTTACGTCCTGCTCCTGGATATGGCCACTGTCACGAAGCATTGCTGAGCACAGGTCACGGGTCGCAAAAGTGCAGATGATGTCACCCGTGAACCCGTTACGGGTGACATTGGGCAGGTTTCCGGAGTGGTCGATATGGGCGTGGGAGAGGATTACGGCATCGAGCTGCGACGGATCAAAAGGGAGGTGGCGGTTACGCTCGCGTGATTCATCCCGCTTGCCCTGGTAGAGCCCGCAGTCGAGGAGGATGCGGGTCCCGTTCACTTCCAGAAGATGCTGTGAGCCGGTTACCGTGCGCGCGGCCCCGTGGAAAGTGAGTTTCATGGCGAGTCCTTTCCGGTAAGTGCTGGTAGAGAAGGGGGCTAAGGCACCCCGGATGTGCCACCCAGCAGCAGGATGATCTCATCTCCATACATTTTACGCCGCCACGGGCCAATACTCGCAATCGAAGCGAGATCGTCATGGCTGCGCGGCGGATTCCAGGCCAGCGCCCACAACGCATCCCGCGAGAGGATCACGTCGGAGGACACGCCGCGTTCAATGGCCTTCTTCTTGCGCCACAGGTGGAGTGTATCGAAGCGTTCCAGCACGGTGTCCGGCGGGCTGTGCCGGGCCGGTGGCGCGGCGGGCGGAGGAGCATGCATCCCACGCTGGATCGCCCTGAGAATCTGCTGCCCATTCCGCCCTGTAAAGCGTGGAGACAGGCCCTCAATGTCGCCCAGATGGGAGATCGTCGTCGGCTGCTGCTGCGCCAGCACGAGCAGCGCCGCATCCGCCGCCGCCTTGAACGTCGGCGTATTACTGGCCGCGGCCCACTGTTCGCGTTCGATGTACAGCTCACGCAGAACCGCCTGCTGGCGGTGGTTCAGGTCTTTCACGCCGTTGATTTTCCAGAAGCCTTCCGGATCGAAGGCGGTGTCACTCCAGGCTACCCGGGCGACCGCGTCGAAAAGTTCGCCGGCTTCCTCGGTGCAACCAGCCTCCTCAAGTTCTCGCTCGAGATAGTCACGCAGTTGCAGCAGGTAGTGGGTATCCTGCTGGGCGTAACGGAGCATAGCCTCTGTCAGCGGGCGGCGGCCCCAGTCCGCTTTCTGGTGGTGTTTGCTTTGCTGCACACCGTACAGGCGGCTGAGGAGTCCCCCCAGCCCTATTTCCTTCCATGCCAGCACCCGCATCGCGATTGACGTATCGAACAGGTTCGTGAAGGTGAATCCGTAGTCACGTCGCAGGCACATTACATCGTATTCGGCGGCATGCAGCACTTTCTGGACCGATCCATCTGCGAAGACCGTGCCCAGCGGCGCGAGCGCTTCGGCAGGGATATTAAGCGGATCAAGCAGAATGTCTGTCTCCTCCGTGGATATCTGGATGAGGCAGACCCGCTCATGATAGGCAAACAGGCTGGTCGATTCGGTATCAAGGCCCAGACGGTGAACGCCGTTCAGGATGGGCCACAACTGGCTGAGGCCGTCCTCCGTCTCGATGAGTACCGGGTGAGGGAGGTCGTTGGCTGCGGCCTGGGAAGGGGTAGTGCTGGTCTTCATACTCCGGCTTCCTAACGCTGACGGCCAGGCACGGCCTGAAAGCGTCGCAGCCCGCGCTGTGCCTGCGCCTGCCACGTCTGGAGCAGACTCCCACCGGCGATATACAGGAAGCCCCCTGCATAGAGCAGCATGAAGGTGGCCAACCCCGGATAGCCTCGCTCGAGGCCGAATCCGGCGGTCACCAGGGCATAGAAGGCCAGCGCCAGTTCAAGCCACATCCGCCGGTCGGCTGGCAGCGTATAGGCGCTTCCGATCCAACCACTCCCTGTCCGTGGAAAGAACTTCGGCGTCCGCTCAAATGGCTGTGCGACAGATGAGAGCCCCCTGGCGACCGCTTCGGTGTTGTTGACGGCGATGCCGACCCCCATCAGCATGAGCATCGGGAAGTTAACGAGCCGCCTGTACCAGTCCGGATACAGGTAAGACTGGGCAATGATCGCCTGTACCGGTGGGCCAATCATCGCAAAACCAACCCCTGTCAGCGAGAAATCTCGCAGGGCGCCGATCAGCAGGAGTGGCAGGGTCAGCAGCAGCACCAGCAGCATCAGCGGATGGATGAAGTAGCCCCCCAGGTGGATCATCGCCTGTGCCTTCTGCCATGGGGTCAGACCGGAGCGCAGCACTGGCAGGCCCAGCTTGCGGAAGCACTGTACCGTTCCGGTGGCCCAGCGCGCCTGCTGCCGCTTGAAGCCCATCACCAGCGGTGGAATCTCGGCGCGTACCGACACTTCGGGCAGGTACAGACAGTGCCAGCCCATCAATTGAGCCCGGTAGCTGAGATCGATATCCTCTGACAGCGTATCACCCTGCCAGCCGCCGCTCTGCTCAATGCAGGTGCGCCGCCATGCACCGGCTGTCCCCGCGAAATTCATCAGCAGGCCGCTGCGCTGGCGAGCTGTCTGTTCAACAACGAAGTGATTGTCCAGGGCGATTGACTGGGCCATCGTCAGCGAGTTGAAGTCGTCATTCAGATGCGCCCAGCGTGTCTGGAGCAGGCCGAGGCGCGTATCCGCCGTGAAATAGGGCACGATCCGGCGCAGAAAGCCCGGATCCGGGAGAAAATCCGCATCAAAGATTACGATGATCTCCGCCACGCTTTGCGCCAGCCCATACGCAAGCGCGCCCGCCTTGAAGCCTTCGCGGGTGCCGCGCCGAATGTGCCGGATATTCAGGCCGCCCATGCGCGCCTTCTCTACCGCGACGGCGGTCTTCTGCACTGTCTCATCGGTCGAGTCGTCCAGTACCTGAATTTCAAGCCGTGCCCGTGGAAAGTCAAGCGCTGCCGCAGCGCGTATCAGACGCTCCACCACGAAACTCTCATTGTAGATCGGGAGTTGTACCAGCACGGAGGGCAGGTGGTCGTCGGGTAAAGGGGCAGGTTCTGCGGAACGTCTGTTCTGATAGGCCGCATACAGAATCGAGAGCACCAGCGCATTCAGGCCGATGACGCCCAGCCCCAGTGTTGCCAGCAGATAGATGGTCTGAGCGACCAGGATCAATATATCCGGAAACGTCATCACTACGACTTAATCACCTGTCTGTGAACTACAGTAAGCAAGGAGATGATGTTACCACGTCTCCAGCGTTCGCACACCGGGCGTCTCTCTGGCCGAAGGGGGGAGGCAGGGGGAGCCTTACGGCTGGCGCAGCAGGTCGAGCGCGTCCGTGACGCTTTCATGAACGGGAAACATGGTATCGTAGCCGGAGATGGTGATGACCTGCATGATCTTCGTATTGGGAGCAGCCAGGTGCAGGCTGCTCCCGGCGTCATGCATAGCCTTTGCGCCCTTGAGCAGCATACGGAGCCCGTAGCTGGACATATAATCCAGCCCGCTCAGGTCAACAATCACGGGGGCTGTCTGCTGCCGGACCAGGTACTGAAACGCGTCCTCGACAGACATCGTGCCGGGGGCATCCAGGCTGCCACCTGTGATCCGGAGCACCGTGATGCCATCTTCCAGCACCTCATGAGCCAGCACAAGCGCCATAACGCTGCCTCCAGAGAGAATACCCGGCGGCCTGCAACCTGCGTCGGGGTTTACTGCAAGCCAGTATAGCCCCGGTTGTGCTGGGCACAACCGGGCATGGCATCAGCGCTGCCCGATCACGATCAGCCGGTGTGAGCTGTGATCGTCCGGCCAGCAGGTGATCAGCGTCACCCGGTTGTCTCCGGTCGCACCGAGCCAGTGTGTATTCGCCATCCGCACATCGAGCGACTGGTCTTCCTCCAGGATGTACTCGATTTGCGAGACGTAGTATGAGAAGACACCAGCGGGGCTCCAGACCGCGATCTCGGAACCATAGGTCAGTTCCTTGAGATTGGCGAACACCCCGCCGTACAGGTTGTTATGCCCGACCAGCACCGTATTCCCGGCCAGCCCCGGCTCCGCAGAACGCACGTCCCAGCCCACGGAAAATGAGTTTGGCACGAGCAGCCGCTGGACGGTAACGCCTTCTTCCACACGCTCACGGGTTGCCAGGCCAATGATGGGTGCCTCAAGGCCGATCGCCGGAATCGACAGCCAGTAGTCCACGTCCGCGTTCGCCGCGAGGGGCCAGTCTCCGTGCGGGTTGGCGGTCGGTGTAAGCTGTTCCGGCAGGGGGGTGGCCGCGAGGGTCGGTGTGGGCTCGGTGATCTGTGCGGCAGCAGTGGCAGCCGCAAGCTGCGCGGCGGCATCAGCGGCGGCTGGTGGCTGGGCCAGCGCGGCCTGTGTCGCCGCCGCCACCAGGGCTTCGGGTGGGCCCTGCGAGGCGCGCACCTGCCCCGGCACGATCAGTGCGAGGTAGGTAATCAGTGCGGTAGATGCGGTGAGGACGATCAACCCCCCGGCAGCTGTCAGGGGATCAATCGTCCTGTTGAATAGCGATGGGGCGGTAACCGGACGCCCTGGTTGCTGCTCCCGGCTCATCCGAGGTTGCTCAACGCGATCAGGCAGACTGGCGGCCTCTGCGCTGGCCAGCGACGACCAGGCCCGCGCCAACCGCGATCAGCGCCACGAGTCCGCCGATCAGCACACCGGTCGAGACCGGGCCGCCGGAGGCAGGCAGGACTTCGCCGGTGGCGCTGACAGTACGCTGCAGGCCGAATTCGAGGTTGGTGACTGCATCCCCCGCCTGCCCGATGAAAGCATTCTGAGTCTCGGAGGTCGTAACCTTGAAGCCGGTCGGCGCGAGTACTGTCACCTGCCATGTGGCCGGGTTCAGGCGCACCCCGAAGGAACCGTTTTCTGCGGTAGAGACGGTGGTGTTCCAGCCCGAAGACGCAAGCTTGACTTCGATATCGCGCAGGCCGTTTTCACCTTCTTCGCGCAGGCCGTTGCCGTTGAGGTCTTCAAAGACGACGCCGCCGATAGTACCTTCACTCTGGCCGAACACAGGCGCGACACTGACCGCCAGGGCCAGCACCACGACGCTGAACATCGCAATAAGTGATTTCCGCTTCATTGCAACCTTCCTCTGTACATCT
>JADZAD010000089.1 GCA_020852775.1 Anaerolineae bacterium | reverse complement strand
CTGATCGAACCAGTCCGAGTGGCGCTCACGGAAGCTGGTCGGGACGGGCAGTTCGGACTGCTCGGCTTCCGCGACCTCAGCCGGGTAGTCCGCAAGGTAACGCCGCAGCAGGGCACGGCTGTACGCAATCAATGCGTCACTGATGGTTGAGGCCGGGTCGTCGTCATAGGGCCAGGGGGGGTTAGTACCCCAGGCGATACGCGGCGGGCAGACACAGAACAGCCGGTTCGCCCAGAAGAAGGCGGCGGTCTCCGCTGTCGGGTAGAGCAGGTTGGGCTGGAATACCCACTCTGCTTTGCTCTCCCCAAAGAACTGGGCCAGAAAGGCCACCGGGTCACCGGTTGCGATCGCCCGCCCCGCCTGCTCAACGGCTGCATCCCAGGGAGCACGATCACGCTCCCACAGGTCTTTCAGATGGAACGTGTGCATGAAGTCGCGCAGATTGGCCGACCACTCCTTCGGAGCCCATGCAGGGAGGGCCGCCCCCCGCGCGCGCAGGCCGGGCCAGTCAAGGCAGACCGCGTAGCTGAAGAGCTCGTCGAGGGTGTGCCCACCGTCAAGCAGGGTTTGCATAATAACGGTTGCCGGATGCTCGGCGGCCCCCGCCTGCAGGAGTGTGTTCCGCACAAGCCTGGCCTGTGCATGGACGCCGTGCGGCTTCTGCTGCTGCTCGTCCTCCGGCCAGCGGGTCGCAGCCAGAACCGCCGTCAGCAGGCGGATACGTTCATCGATCAAGACTTTGATCGCCGGGCTGCTCATTATGCCCCCTTCATCGTGCACAGAAGCCTATTACACGCTTCGCGGCTTCTTCAGAGTCTCCAAGCGGGATCAGGGTGAGGCGGACGCCACTGCCGCTCAGTTCATTCTGAAAGGCCGCCATCAGCCCGGGGAGGGCCGAGAGCGAGGCGGCATAGGCCGCTTCACCCGTCCAGGTCAGGTCAGGCGAGAGCCCCATCAGCGCAATTCGCCCGCCACCTTCGTCCGCCATCACGCGGGCCGCTAACTGCACGCAGATGAACGTCCCGGTCAGGTTGACCTCAACTACGCGCCGCCAGTCCCATTCGTCCATCTTCAGCGCGGGTACGTTCGGATGCACGTGAGCGAAGTGCGCCAGCACGTCGAGGCGACCATAGCGGTCACGGGTGGTCTCGATCATGGACGCGGCCTGGAACTTGTTGGAGACATCCGTCTGCCAGCCAAAGGCCTCGCCCCCGGCGTCGGTTATCTGACGGGCGGTGTGAAAGGCACGGTCGGGGTTAAGGTCGGCGGTGCACACCGCGTAGCCGGCCTTACCGAGCGCCAGCGCGACTGCGGCGCCAACGCCGCGGCCCGCACCGGTCACAATAGCGACAGGTCTTGAAGTGGAGTTATCGGTTGGATGTACCATCGCAGGCAAGTATAGCACACCCGCCACAAAGGACGCTGTGCAGTTCAGCTCGCGCACCGCCGGAGCAGATAGATACGCGGATGCAGCCCGCCCTGAAAGACGCGCAGTACTGCACGGGTCTCCCAGAGATCGCCGGTCGCGGCCAGCGACTCCTCGAAGAGCCGGATGGCATGGGTGATGATCACCAGCCGCGCACCGGGGCGCGCCAGTTCCGCGGCAGTACGTAGTATCACCGGGTAGAGCACTGTATTCTCGTCCGCGGAACCGACAAGCTGCCCCCATGGCAGGTCAGCATAAAGCACATCGAATACACCGCGGGCGAGTGCCGGGTGGACAGCATCCATGCGGGTGAGCGCAACCCGTCGCTGCAGTCCGGCGGCGTTGATATTCTGGCGCGCCCTCTCCAGCGCATCCGGGTTGATCTCCGCCCCCACCAGTTGAGCGACCCGCCCGTGCAGCGCCTGCTCGATCAGGAGGGTCCCCGACCCGCTCATCAGGTTGAGGACATGCTCTGCGGGTGCAGGATTCGCCAGCCGGATCATCGCGGCAGCGATCGTCCCGTTCAGCGCACCTTCCATGTCCGCGACACGCCAGGCGCGTGTTGCCAGCGGGCGCGGTGAGAGCCGGATCAACGCCTCCCACCCCCCTGCCTGAGAGACGCCCGGGCGCACCCGGATCAGTAGATCCGCCTCATCCGGCGCATAAGCAAGCCCGGTCGCCCGGCCAAGCTCTTCACCCAGCCGTTGAAACACCGCCGAGTCTGCCCCGGCTGCCCCTATCCGGAAGGTATGAAAAGCCCCCTGCGGGTGGAGCGCCCGTATCTGTGTGACAGCCGCCATCAGCGCGGTGAAGTGTTCGTGGCCGAGCAGAGCTTTAGGCCGCGGTATGGGGAAGTGCAGTACGAGATAGACGGCCACGACCGTCCGGAGGCGCAGCAGGCCAGCCGGCTGGCCCCGGTAGCGAAACCGGATCTCAGCCTCACGGATGGCCGGCAGGATCGTGCCGTCCGTGCCGATCAGGTCTTCGAGTTCACTGCTGGCAATCGAGCCCAGCCCGGGGAGAACCTCAACTTCATATGCCGGGGCCGGGGAAGCAAGGTGTTGCCTGCCTGCTTTCACCATCTCAGGCCGCGCCGTCAGCGCAGGTTAGGCAGCACATAGTTGAACAGCGCGAACAGCGAGAGCAGCGGCATCCACGATACACCGATCGCCGGGAGCCAGTTCAGGCGGCGATCCCATGCACGCCCTTTCAGCCACACCTCAAGGATATACTGCACCCCGGTCAGACCGAGTACAACGAACAGCGCAAACGGGATCAGCAGCGGGAACAGGTAGCGCCCCTGAAACTGTACGAAGGTCACATTGTAATAGACATACCCGGCCAGTGTTGCCAGCGCCCCCAGTACCATCACCCCGATGCCGGCCCGCTGGTAGACGTTCAGCGCAAGGCGCCGCCGGTATGCGGTGACGAGCAGCACGAAGCCTGCCAGCGCGATCAGCAGGAACGCGCCGATGGCAATATATTCACGCGGTGGCATCGGAACGCCCATCCAGCCGAACTGCCCCCAGAAACTCTGGTAGGTTGTTTTCAAAGCTGACTGGACATAGGCACTTGTTCCCACTGAGGCAATATAGTCGGCAGTACGCAACTGCCCCTGCACCACGCTCAGGTGCGCGATCTGGCCGAACAGGTCAGGCCAGCCATAAAGTATCACGTTACGTGCCCACCAGATCGAACCGAGGCCGGCTGCCATCAAGGCAGCCCACAGTCCTTCAAGCACCAGCCAGCGAAGAGGCGCCTTTTCAACCAGCCAGCGGAGCAGGATCGCCGCGGCGACCACCAGCGTCGCGGGCAGATAAATCGTCATCTTGGTCAGATAAGCTGCTCCGACCAGCCCGCCCAGCGCGGCGGCATGAGGCAGGTGCGAGACATCGAAGGGCGTTACCGTCCCGTCCTCATTCCGCTTTGAGGGGTTTCGCAGATAGGTAATCGCCACCACGAAGATGATCCCCATCAGCATTTCGGCGAGGCTGTCGTTGTTGACGCTCGCCATGATGGCTACGTGTTGCGGCACAAACGCCGCGACGAGCGCCGCCCCGAGCGCCAGGACAGGCCGCTCGGGCAGCAGGCGCAGCACGGTGTAATACGCGGCCAGTACCACGCCCAACCCGAAGACCACCGAGAGCAGCCGCAGGGCTACCAGGCTTCCGCCTGTGGCGCGGTAGACCGGTGCAGCCAGCAGGTAGTAGAGCGGCGGTTGGTGATCCTCGTACTGGATCGCGGAGAGGTCGGCACCTTCGGGGAAGCCTTCAGACTTGAGGGTCTCCAGATGCGCTGAGTCCCAGTCACCCGCCGCGTTGACCGGGCAGCAGTCTTCTTCCACGATCTGGCGCACGTAGTTGTAATGTGCGGGCTCATCCGGAGCCTGCCACGGTGGGGTGTTTACAGCATAGAGGGCGGCAGCGCCCAGGTACAGCACAGCGATCACGCCAAGTAGGAAGGTCGCGTTTTCTCTGGAGATCATATCCGTCGCCACTGTTATCTGATGTCATCTGAGAGGACAGGATGAGCCAATCGGCATCAGGTGGCAGTGTAACATGCCGGACGAATGCCGGACAAGGCCCCGCACTCTCTCAGGTACGGGGGGCGATTCGGTGGTATGGGCCAAGAAGAAGCCCGCGCCTTTGTGCTGTCGCTCGGAGTTCGCTACACTGGCACAGGCTTTCGCGTAATCCCTGCCACCGGAGGATATGCCATGCTGGGTGAAGACCCGACTGACGACGATCTGCTCGATGACGCCCCGGAAGAGGTCGAAGCGTATTGTGTGCACTGCCGGCAGGTGGTCGAGATGGAGCGTCCGACGCCGATCTGGACACGGCGCGGCGCCCCCGGAACCCGTGGCGAATGTGCGGTATGCGGCACCACGATCTTTCGCATGGGCCGCACGGAGGCGCATCGCGGGCTGAGGTCGCCGGAGATCAGGACGATGGTAGGCGAAGAGACGACCGCCCGCCGCCCCCGTGCCGGGATCCCCCGGCTGGCCGCCTTCATCAACTACGCCGCGATCGACGCCGAACTGGCACGGCGCGTCGCGGACGACCT
>JADZAD010000088.1 GCA_020852775.1 Anaerolineae bacterium | reverse complement strand
GCACTCCGGCAGGCTTTCGCCTGGTTCACGCTTCCCGCCGGGGAACTCCCACAGGCCGCCCAGCATGCCATCCAGCCGACGCTGTGCGATCAGCAGAGCCCCATCCGCGCGCCGGATCACCCCGGCTACCACGTCGTAGTGCGGTGTCGTGGCACGAGGCCTGCGGACGGGGCGTTCGCTCACCGTCCCGGCGGCATATGAGGTACACAGGTCGCGCAGAGGGCATTCCGCGCAGGCCGGGGACTTCGGAGTGCACACCAGCCTGCCGAGTTCCATCAGGCCTTCATTCCAGAGTGCAGCCCGCCCGCGTGGAACCATGTCGTCCGCCAGCCTCCACAGGCGTGCCTTCGCAGCCGGATCGGTGACATCGTCCGGGATATCGAACAGGCGGGTGAAGATGCGGATCACGTTGCCATCCAGCAGGGAGGCATCCACACCGAATGCAATGCTGGCGATCGCTCCGGCGGTGTAGCGCCCGACACCGGGCAGGGCCAACAGACCTTCCACTGTATCAGGGAACACTCCGCCAGGTTCCTCCGTAACCATCTGTGCAGCACGGTGCAGATTGCGGGCGCGGCTGTAATAGCCGAGGCCCTCCCACAGTTTGAGCACGTTGTCCAGTGGTGCAGCCGCCAGTGCCTCGACCGTCGGGAAGCGTTCGAGGAAGCGCAGATAGTACGGGATGACCGTCGTCACCTGGGTCTGCTGGAGCATGATCTCCGAAAGCCACACCCGGTATGGGGTGCGTTCCCGCCGCCAGGGGAGGTCAACCTGATGGGCAGAAAACCAGTCGATCAGCATGTTGTGGCAGAGGGTGTAATCAGGCATGTGCTGATGATAACAAATCTCCCGGCCGGGCACTCATCCGAGCGCCAAAACACTGTAATAATCTCAGAAATACAAACATCGAATCCATGCTAACCCCCCCCTGATGCGGTATAATTTACAGATTGCTCTTAAAGAAGAGAATCGCTGCGGAGACGCCTGATGGATATTGGTACAATCCGGTCGGTAGACATCAACGAGGAGATGCGCGGGTCATACCTCGACTACGCGATGAGCGTGATCGTAGCGCGTGCCCTGCCAGACGCCCGTGATGGCCTCAAGCCCGTCCACCGGCGCATCCTCTACGCCATGCACGACATGGGGATCCGCTCCAACACCCCTTACAAGAAGAGTGCCCGTATCGTCGGCGAAGTGCTCGGCAAGTACCATCCTCACGGAGATAGCGCAGTCTATGACGCGATGGCGCGTATGGCTCAGCCCTTCTCGATGCGCTACATGCTGGTGGATGGGCAGGGCAACTTCGGCTCGATCGACGGCGACAGCCCGGCGGCGATGCGTTATACCGAGGCCCGCCTCGACCCGATCGCCGAACTCCTGCTTGAAGACATCGACAAGAACACCGTTGACTTCACGGACAACTTTGACGGAAGCCTGCAGGAGCCGGAAGTCCTCCCTGCGCGCCTGCCTAACCTGCTGCTGAACGGCGCCGCCGGTATCGCCGTCGGCATGGCAACGAATGTCCCCCCGCACAACCTGACGGAAATCGTTGAGGCGGTCGCCTACCTGATCGACCAGATGGTGGCCCCTGAAGGTGACCAGATCGACGAAGACCTGCAGGGGGTGACGGTACAGGACCTGCTGCGGATCGTCAAGGGGCCCGACTTCCCAACCGGTGGCCTGATCGTCGGCACGGACGGCATCGCCCAGGCTTATGCGACCGGGCGCGGACGCATCGTGATGCGCGCCAAGATGCATATCGACTCAACCGCGGAGGGTCGCCACCGCGTCATCGTGACAGAGATCCCCTACCAGATCAACAAGACCGGCATCATCGAGCGCATCGCCGGGCTGGTGCGTGAAGGCAAGCTGGACTCGATCTCTGACCTGCGTGACGAATCCGACCGGCAGGGGCTTTCGATCGTAATCGAACTCAAGCGTGGCGCGCAGCCTCGCACGGTCGTTAACCAGCTTCTCAAGTACACAGCACTGCAAAGCACTTTCGGCGTACAGATGCTTGCACTGGTACACGGTGAACCACGCCTGCTCTCACTCAAGGGAGCACTGCGCTATTACATCCATCATCGCCGCCGTGTGATTGAGCGCCGTACCGAGTTTGAACTTGAACGGGCCCGCCGCCGCGCACACATCCTCGAAGGGCTGCTGATCGCCATCGCCAACCTCGACGCGATCATCCGGCTGATCCGGGAAAGCGCGGATGTCGAAGCGGCACGGGACGGCCTGATGACGATCTACAGTCTCTCGGAAGTCCAGGCACAGGCCATCCTCGATATGCAGCTCCGCCGCCTGGCCGCGCTGGAACGCCAGAAGATCGAGGAGGAATACCAGGCACTGCTGGAGACAATCGCTGATCTGGAAGACCTCCTCGCGCATCCACGCCGCATCCTGCTGCTGATCCGTGACGACCTGACCATGCTTGCGGAGAAATATGGTGATGAACGCCGCACATCAATCGTCCCGGGTGAGGGTTCGAACCTCGATGAGGCAGACCTGATCCCTGATGAGGATGTGCTGATCACCATCACCCGTCAGGGCTACGTGAAGCGGGTGCTGGCCGACCTGTACCGGACGCAGGGGCGCGCAGGCAAGGGCGTCAAGGGCATCACCACCCGTGAGGCTGACGATGTTGACCTGCTGATCGCGGCTGGCTCACGCGATTCGATCCTCTACTTCTCCGACCGGGGCAAGGTATACCAGGAGAAGGCCTACCAGATCCCTGATGCGGGACGTGCGGCGAAGGGCATGCCGCTGCAGAGCGTACTGATGCTGGACAGTGACGAGCGCATCACTGCCGCCGTCGCGGTACGCACCTTCGAGGACGTGAACTTCTGCACGATGATCACCCGGCAGGGGCGTATCAAGCGGGTGGAGATTTCAGCCTTCTCCGCCGTCCGGCCAAGCGGGCTGATAGCGATCACGCTTGATGAGGGTGACGCACTCGGGTGGGTCAAGCTGACCACCGGTGGGCAGGACATTATCATCGCCACGCGTGACGGCATGTCGATCCGCTTCCGTGAATCGAACGTCCGCCCGATGGGCCGCAGCGCAGGGGGTGTCAACGCGATCCGGCTGGTGGACGATGACGAGATCGCCGGGGCGGACGTTATCGGCGATCCGGAATCGCACCTGCTGATCGTCACGCAGAAGGGGTATGGCAAGCGCACCCCGATCGGTGAATACCCGACCCAGACCCGTTACGGGTTGGGAGTCCGTACATTGGCGCGCAACGATAAGACCGGGCCGGTTGTGGCGGCGCGTGTCGTCAGGCCGGGTGACCAGCTTACACTGATCACCAGCGGAGGAATGGCGCTCCGCACCCGCGTCGATGAGATCAGCGAGATTGGACGCAGCACCCAGGGGGTGCGCCTGATGAACCTCCGCCGGGATGACAATATCGCGTCTATCGCGCTGCTCGACTATGGCAGGCATG
>JADZAD010000087.1 GCA_020852775.1 Anaerolineae bacterium | reverse complement strand
GATCGCGGCCCAAAGCCCGAAAACGAGGACACCATCCTCGTGCTGGGGCTTTCCGAGCACCCTGAGGTGACAATCCTGATCGTCTCGGACGGGATGGGCGGGGCCAACGCCGGTGCCGAGGCCAGCCAGACCGCCGTATCAGTGATACGCCGCGAACTCACCAGCCCCCGCATTCCAACCTCCGCTGATGCAGAAGATCGGATAATTGAGGCCATTCAGGAAGCCCACAGGGCAATCAACCGGATGGCCTCGTCGCATGCCAGCCTGCATGGGATGGGATGCACCGTGGTCGTCGCTGTCATCATCGATGACACGTTCTGGATCGGCCATGTCGGGGACAGTCGAGCCTATCTGGTACGTGAAGATGAAATCCAGCAGTTGACACAGGATCACTCATGGGTTAATTCGCAGATCCGCGAGGGCAAGATGACCGAGCAGCAGGCCGCCAGCCTGCAACTGGGACATGTGCTCGACCGGGCGCTCGGCATCGAGGGGGATGTTCAGGTCGATATCTGGCCGGATGACGTCCTTGAGGAGGGCGATGCGCTGGTTCTGTGTACCGATGGCCTGTACGGCGTGGTGAATCAGGCTGAGATTCTGCGGGCCGCCACCACGCTGGAACCACAGGAAGCCGCTGACCGGCTGGTCGCGCTGGCGCTTGCTGCCCCTGCCAGAGACAACCTTTCGGCAGTAATTCTGAAGCATTGCTGAACAATAGTGATGAAGCGCGTTCCTCCGGTACGCTGTATCGGCATCCCGTAGCAGACAGGGTGAAGTCCATATGAAGCCGCAAGTACATCCCACAAGCCGCTGGCACCATCCTTTGCGCCACCTCACGCTGATCGGGGTGATGGCCATGGCGCTGCTCTTTGTCACGACTGCTGCTGCCCAGAATAGCGCAGCCCTGAGCGCGAAAAGTATCTTTGACGTGAACATCCGCTCTGTTCCCGGGTTGAACGGCAGCGCAATCGGAGTGCTGCCCGGTGGAGAACAGGTGACGGCTATCGGACGTAACACCGCGAATAACTGGGTACAGATCGAACGCAAGGACGGCACCGGCGGCTGGGTTGCCGGGTGGCTGCTGACCTTCTCAGCGGATCCATTGATCCTGCCAGTTACCACCACCTGGGACACACCCTCGCCGGGGATTGCCAATCCAACAGCGATGATTGCTCCGTACAATATCAATGTCCGCGCTGAACCCAGCATCGACGCGCCGGTCGTCGCGGTGATCCCGTTTAACACCGAAGCCGAGGCCAATGCTCGGACCGAGTCCAGCTCATGGGTGCGTGTCCGGTATGACGGCGTCGAGGGCTGGGTGGCTCGCTGGCTGGTGATCCTCCGTGCTGATGTGATCGCCCTGCCGGTTGGCTCCGGGGTCAGTACCTTCGTGCCTGCCACTGTGCCGGCCTCGGCGGCTGCTTCAGCAACCCCGCGTGCTACGCCTGCTGCGGCTCCAGCGGCCGCAGCCTCTCCGACGGGCGTCACTGCTACCGCGCCGTTCCGGGTGAACATCCGCACGACGCCCAGCAGCCTGTCCGGGGTTATCCTCGACGTGATCCCGTATAACGCGGTCGTCCCGGTGCTGGGTCGCAACGCGGGCAACAACTGGCTGCAGGTGCAGTACGGTGATTCGGTCGGATGGGTTGCCCGCTGGGTCGTGGTGACCTCCGATGACCCGCTCAACTTGCCGGTGCTCTCCGACCTGAATGAAATCTCGCCTTTTGTGGGGACGATCGAAGGGCGGGCGATTGCTGCTGTCCAGCTTCGTGCCGGGCCGGGTACTGCCTTCGCGCCGTTCAATACCATCCAGCCGGGGACGAAATTCGCGCTGACAGGCCGCACGGATGATAAGAGCTGGGTCAGGATTGCCCTGCAGGGCACCGAGGGCTGGGTGGCATCGTGGGTCATCACCGCCACGGCGGATATCTCAAACCTGCCGGTAGCCAGCGAGTAGGCACAAACTACCACTTCGATTTCTGCTGAGGGGTGCGACAAGCACCCCTCTCTTTTTGTGTGTCGGAAAAGGATTGCTGTGAAGGGCCGGAACAGGATAGAGTTGTGAGACAGTTGCGCTGCAGCGCGGCATACACCCCCTCCTGCTGCAAAGAGTAGATACATATGACAACGAACTCAACCTTCAGCATAGATGCCCTTGTTCCCGCGGAGATGGCCCACAGGGCCGAAACCATCGGAGTACGTAAAGCAACCAGTGACACAACCACCCTGCTGGTACTGGCGCTGCTGGCCGGGGCGTTCATCGGGCTGGGTGCGCTGTTCTCCACAACGGTGACTGCCGGAGCGGCAGGGGTGCTGCCCTACGGGATCACCCGTCTGCTTGCAGGGCTGGCGTTTTCGCTCGGCCTGATCCTTGTGATCGTCGGAGGCGCGGAGTTGTTCACCGGGAATAACCTGGTAGTGATGGCGTGGGCGAGCCGCAAGATCACCACGCGCCAGCTTCTGCGAAACTGGGGGTTGGTCTATGTGGGGAACTTCGTCGGGGCGGCTCTGACAGCCCTGCTGGTCTTTCTGGCCGGGCAGTATGCATCCGGCGGCGGGGCGGTGGGCCTTGCGGTGCTGGCGACGGCACAGGCCAAGACTAACCTGCCCTTTGTACAGGCGCTGGTTTCCGGGGTGCTGTGCAACGCGCTGGTATGCCTCGCAGTCTGGCTGACGTATTCAGCCCGCTCGACTACTGACCGCATCATGGCGATCGTCTTCCCGATCACCGCCTTCGTCGCGGCGGGCTTCGAGCACTGTATCGCCAATATGTACTTCATCCCGCTGGGACTGCTGGTCAGGCAGTTCGCGCCCGCCACGTTCTGGACACAGATTGGCGCCAGCGCAGCGGACTACGCCACCCTGACATGGGTGCGCTTCGTTACCGTCAACCTGATCCCGGTGACGATCGGCAACATCATTGGCGGCTCGGTGCTGGTCGGTGCTGTGTACTGGTTCGTCTACATGCGGCACCATCGCCCAATCTGAGGCTGATCAGTGCGCCCCGGTCAGCGCCCGGACGTACATCTCTACCAACGCGGGGAAGTCGAGGTCGTAGACGACCCGTATCGCCTGACTGCCGTCTTCCAGCGGGAAGCGGTCCACCCCGGAAACATACGGGCCCTTCTCGTAGCCGTAACTTACCCCGTAGTCAGGCCCCGGTATTACACTGACATCGACATTCATGTCGATTGAACGGTACAGGCCGGGGTTAATCGCATAGCCCACCACTGTGTGATCGTACATGCCATAGTACAGGCGCGCGTTCTCACGATCAAAGGCCGGGTCCTCAAAGTTGCGTAACAGGTAGTCGTGGATCAGCCTGGCTGCCGCAGGGTGTGCGCTTGTCGGCGCAGTCAGGCGGTTGAATGTCTCCCGGGCGAAGCTCGTCTGGCGGCAGACGTTCATCGGCAGCAGGGTGATCGGCATCCCGGAGCGCAGCACAATACGCGCCGCTTCCGGATCGACCCAGAAGTTGAACTCCGCCGCCGGAGTGATATTGCCATGTCCACGAGGCAGCGTGCTGATCGCTCCACCCATGATGATCACCTCCTGCACCTGCTCGATGATCTCCGGGTACTGGCGGATCGCTATCGCCACAGTGGTCAGCGGGCCAACTGCCAGCAGGGTCACCTCGCCGGGGTAACGCCGGACGCTCTCCGCGATGAATTCGACGGCGTGACGCGGGTCAGGCTGCAGCGCGGGCATCCCTGCGGGGAAGCTCGTGACTTCCTCGAAGGTAGCCCACTTTCCCCAGACCCGGTCAGCGTAAGGGTCACGCTCATGCAGCAGCGGACGGTCAAACCCGCGACAGACGGGCACATCCGCCCGACCGAGGATCTCGATCAGCCGCAGTGCGCAGGCCATCGACCAGTTCAGGTCGAAGTTGCCCATCACCGGGGTGATGCCAAGCACGTCCAGTTCCGGGGCGAGCAGAGCAAACATCGCCGCGGTGCAGTCATCATTCATCCAGCCGATATCCGTATCGAAAATGACTTTTCTGCGCTCCTGCCCACCCATGTTCACGCCTCCCTGATGGGGTGATGGTTTCCAAGTTCGTCCAGGCTGTCGATCTCAAGCATAGCACGCTCCTGGTCGGAGCGCGGCGGCGCATCGCGGAAATCCAACCCGCGCCGGATACGTACCGTTCCCATGCCCAGCACCTTCGCCGGAGCGATGTCCTTATCCGGGCGATCGCCGAGCATCACCGCATCACCCGGCGCACAGCACGCCTGCCTGAGCGCGGCCTCGAACAGGCGGTGATCCGGCTTGGCGAACCCCACCTCGGCTGAAAGCACCACCACGCTGAAGTGGTCCGCAAGCCCCCATGCGGCTAGCGCCCCCCGCACCCAGCCTTCCTGATCAGCGATCACACCCAGTGAATAATCAGCGCGCAGATCGGAGAGTGCCGGGAGCGCGTCCGGGTAGAGCACTCGCATTTGCCGGGCCAGCGGCTTCAGTGACTCCTTGTATGCCGCGTAAAGTATCCGCTGGCGCTGGTCGTCAGGCAGGTAGTAAGCCAGCACCGCCTTCGCCACGGAGTGTGGCAGGCTGTTCTTGATCTGTCTCAGTATCTCAGCGTAGGCAGACAGGTCAACCGGCACTTCGGCAGTGAGAAGCCGGCGGAGCAGGTCATCCCGTGCCCGCAGATAACTATCTTCATCGATCAGCGTGCTGCCAAGGTCGAAGAAGAGCCAGCGTTTGTCGTCGAGCACCGCCCTGCCCACCGCTCAGAACGCGATCTCGTCGATCTCGTCGAGGTCGAAGTCAAAACCTCCGGAATCTCCCTCGATCAGCGATTCACCCACTGACCCCGGCGGCACATCCCGGCGGCACAGTGAGCGGTATTCGCAGAAACGGCAGCGGGCCTCATCCTCCGTCAGCGGCCACGGCGACGTGGGTTCGGCCTGGCCGCGCTGTTCTATTTCCCTGATGATTCCGTTCAATTCCTGCCGGGCCTGCTCATGCTCATATTCGGAGTAGGTGAACACCTCCGTGTTGAGCGGGTCAATCGCGAACCAGTACACCATGCTGACCTGTTCCGGCGCAATCGTCCCCCCAAAGAGGTGGCCCGCCGCCTTGGTCGCCACATAGCGGTAGACCAGCGTCTGCAGACGCCGCTCCAGGATGTGGCGTGCGGTACGGTGCTGGGTCGTCTTCCAGTCCACAATCACGATCCGCTCACCTGGATCGATAGTCAGCAGGTCAAAGCGGGCCAGCAGTCGCTGCCCGGCCAGCGGCACGGAAAACTCCATCTCTGGCAGGCGAATCGACTCAGATAGCCCCTCCGGAGGGGTCTCGATAAAGGCCTGCCACCACTGGCGGAGCACGGCGTCTTCCGGCGGCGCCGGGTCATCGAGCAGGCCCAGATAGTAGCGCCGCACCATAGTATGGAAATGCGCACCGCGTTCGGTATGCTCCTCGTACTCCCCAATGGGCTCGCTGACCGCCGCGGGCCAGCGCTGGCCAAGCACGTAGCGCAGTTGAAAGCGCCGGGCGCAGTCGGCGTAGTCCTGCAGGCTGTTCTGGCTGAACTGGAACACGGGAGGCAGCAGCGATACATTAGCCCGGGTGGGGGGTTCTATCGCCGGGGCTGCCCCCCGGAGCGTCTGCGCAAGGTGCGAAAAGGGGCCTTCAGCCATGACGACCTTCCCCGATCCAGTAATTGTACAGCGCCACCAGGGCCGCGGCGGGCTGGTTCTGACGGCCTTCGTTCCAGAAGCGCCCCATGTTCCACATCAGGATCAGGTCACGCCGGGCACGGGTGATCCCGACATACATCAGGCGCAGCCGCTCCGCAGCCGTGTCATAACGTGCCTGCCGGGAGGCCTCACCCTCGACATAGGTGTCCGGCTGCCCGTGCATGATTGCCATGATCTGCGCGTGGACTTCCGCGCTCAGGTTCAGGCTGTCCCGCACATAATAGCGTTCTGACCGGTAGGAGTCTGTCGGTTGTGCCGATGGGAAGCCGTAGTTGTTCAGCGCCATCAGGTAGACGCGATCCCACTCCAATCCCTTTGCGGCGTGCATCGTAGCGATGGTCACCACGCTTTTACGTGGTTCATAACCGGAAGAGCTGTCATCGAAGCCGAGGAAGCGGCGCTCATTGCTGGCGATCAGCCGCAGTTCACGGGCGAGGTCGGCCAGGCGGTAATCCGGGTTATTCTGCGCGATGCCACGCATCACCAGTGCGATCTTGTGTGCCAGCGCGAGATCGGAGGCGACCGTGAACAGTTCCTGCGAGATAGTGAGGATCACCTGGTCAGCGGGCAGGATGCTGGCAGTCAGCCAGCGGCGGGCGGCTTCGCGGAAGTCACGCAGCCGGGCGATCTCTTCCGGCTCCAGCACGTTATCGGGATGATCGAGCCAGTCGCCGCCGGGGCCGGGCCAGAGGAAATCCTCCGTGTTCTTCAGATTACGCAGTTCCAGCGCAACCTGATCCGGGCTGTGCTCCTGCTCATCAGCTGCTTCGTGCCGATGCGTCCGCGGATACCAGACCTCCGCATAAAGGGTGGAAAGCACCCGGCTGCTGGTTGGCTCGGCGAGGAAGTCAAAAACGATCTGGATCAACCCGGCGGCGCTGCGGGTCGCCGAGGTACTGCGCAGCAGTTCCTCATACGCGATCCCGGCTTCGCGCAGGGCTTCGGCCACTTTGAAGCCCCGGCTGTTTTCCGGGACCAGTACCGCTACCGTCCAGTCCGTATGATCCGGCAGCCAGCCTTTGAGCGATTTGACCAGCCGGTCGATCTCCGCTTCCGGAGTGCGGTTCTCACCCGGCTTCCAGTCTACGTAGATCTGCCCATCCTCCGGGTTCTGCTGCTCGTCGCCCGGGGCGGTGGGCACGATGTACTGCTTGGCCAGCGCGAAATGCAATTGTTCCGGAAGAGCCTCAGCCCGGCTCGACCATTCCACAAGATAGTTCGCCAGCGCGATGATCGCGCTTGACGAGCGCCCGGACTCCTTGAGTGGGCGGTCGAGTACACCCGGCTGTTTGATGAAGTTCCTCAGCAGGTTGGCATCAGCGGTCGTGAAGGTCGTGAAGATCGCCTGGTTCGGGTCACCCACACGTACCCAGTTACGCCCGCCGGAGAGCAGTTCAAGCAGTTCGTTCTGTGCCTTGCTACTGTCCTGTGCCTCATCCTCAAGAATGTAAGGCCAACGCTCCTGCAGCCGTGTCAGAAAGGCGTGATCGGCCTTCAGCGCGCGCATCGCCAGCCGCACCAGGTCATCGAAATCCACGGAGCCCCGATAAGCCAGGCTGCGCTGGTAACCCTCGTACAGGTCGATCCCGATACGGGCCAGCAGCCAGTCTGCGCCCGCCTGCTCCATCCGGGCCCGTATCTCTTCAGGTTCCCACTGGTTGTTTTTCGCCATGCGGATAACTTCCGCGGCGATCTCCTCGACGATCTCTGGCGCTTCCTTGCGGATCTTCCAGCGAAGCTGCTCCGGGTCATCGGCGAAGTCAAGCGTCAGGTAGTCGAAGAGATCATCGACATGATTACGCACCCAGCTTTCAGAGAGATCACGCATGATCGTGCCGGTCGTGCGGTCATCGACGATATCGAAGCCTTCGGCCAGCCCCGCCAGCGCCGGGCGCATCCGCACGATGTCATGCGCGAGGCTGTGCAGGGTACGCACCCGGTAGCCCACGTAGGGCAGCAGGCCGCGTTCCTGCTGCACAATCTTGCCGATACGGCTGCGGAACGAGTTCACCGCCGAGTTCGTCAGGGTGACGATCAGGACTTCCTGCTCCTCGGCCACGCCCGCTTCGGTCAGGCGCTCTACCAGCCGCGCCGCCAGGTGAGACAGCGTGTGCGTCTTGCCAGCGCCCGGCACCGCCGAGACACCCATCTGGCCCGCATCATAGTCAATGACTGCCTGTTGTGAGGGTCTGAGCGTTGACATCAGCTAATTTTCCCCGGAGCCCGGCTGCGGATGCCGCCGGAGGATCTGCTGGAAGACGCGCAGCATCGGCCCACGCTGTTCGAAGCCCTGCTCGCCCAGGTCACTGATGCCAAGATAGATACGCTCGCGGCAGCGCCGGATCAGTCCGCTCATCAGGCGGTAAAGCATTTCCTCCTGCCGGTAGAATTCATCAGCGTCCGTCCAGACCTGCCCGGCAGGCCATGTGCGTGACAGCACATACGGATGCGTCAGGGGCTGCTCCAGCCGCTCCCACCAGCCGATTGACCCGGCGTCCAACCAGAACTGATAACGTACCGGACGGTTACGCATCAGGAAGGTATAGGCCGGGGCGACGAAGACCGCGTCCCTGAGCTCATCGCGCCAGCTTGCGACGTATAGTGCGGATAGCAGCCCCTGACGGACGATACGATGATATTCCCGGCCCACCTCAAGTGGATCGGCGTCCGTTTCATAGAGCGCCTGCCGGAACTTCTGCGCCGACTCGATCAGCTCGGCGGTGACGCGCCCGGCTTCCGGGCGATCATGAAAGCCAAACCCCGCCTTTGAGAGGACTTCACCGAACAGGCGGCTGAAGAAATGATCGAGCAGCGCGGGCTCCCCTGCACGATACTCCATCAGCCACTCGCGCAGGCGGTCGTAGGCCTGCCCGGCGACGTAGGTCATGCGGGACTGCATCTGCGGATTTACCCGGTCAAACGGCGTGAGGAGGTCTTCCAGGCGGGGGTGGTACAGCACCTTCGAGGCCAGCCGCGCGCGGATCGGGTCAAGTACCGGGATCGCGCCATGCAGCGCGTCCGCCACGTCATCTGCTGGCGGGCGGTAGCCCCAGCCGGGATGGGCCAGCGCCGCCAGCGTGAGCAGGGTGCGCGCATCCGGCTCATCCTGCAGCGCACGCGAAGGCCGGTGCGAGAGGCTCTCAATCCCGCGCTGCCTGAGCTTATCCCCCAGCGAAAACAGGAGCGCGTCGCTCAGATAAGGCGCAAGGATAGCGATCTCGGTCGGCGGGACGGACTCCTGCTCCACCAGCCGCTCAACTTCCCCGGCGACCCAGTCAAGCATCTCCGGGAAGAACCCACTGTGGCGGTAGCTGAAGGCGATATCCTCGTCCGTGGGGACGGGCTCCACATCCGGCCTGCGGAAGCTGCAGGCCACTTCCCGGTGCAGATTGAGCACCCCCGGCTGGTTGAAGAACGATCGATCCAGCGTGAGCACTCCGTTGCAGGCCTCACGCAGGCGGCTTCCACCTTCCGCATCCGCACCAAGTACAAAACGATGTCCGCCATCCCACTCGTACGTCAGCAGCGCCCCCTGCAGGGTGGGTATCCACTCCCGCACCAGGCGGTGCGTCAGGCTGGATTCCTCCTCGACGTGCTCGACGATCAGGTGAGAGTGCCTACCGAAGAACTGCTCACGGAAGCGCGGTTGGCGCAGGAGCAGGATGAACATCTCGATCTGCAGGGCGTAATCCAGCAGCCGGTACTCCAGGCAGTAGGTACGGTAGGCATCCGCGACCCGCCCGGCGGCTGCATAAGCCAGCAGGCGGTTGCGCGGCCTGTCCGGCCCCCAGGCTGCGCCAAGCCGTTCCGGGATGCTGCGGTAATCCAGTTCATTGATCGCCGCCTTACCAAGCGAGTCGATGATCTCACGGGCGATTTGCTGCGGTGAGACGCTGATCGCGTCGAACTCCCCGCGCTCGACGGCGGTATTGACGAAGCGCGCAATTTCATACTGTGAGGTCTCGATGGTCAGGAACTGAGGTTCAAGTTCCGGCCGGCTGAAGCCCGCCGCCTTCGCTATGAAGGGCCAGTAGAGGGTGCAGGCATCCTTGGCGAGGCCACCCAGCGTGCGCAGTTCGACCATGCCCGCCGGGCCTCGCCGTGAATCGCGGAGAGCAAGCTGGTAACGCCGCGCCAGGGTACGCTGCGGCACCAGCACCAGGATGCGCTCCGGGGGGATGCGGGCATCCAGCCACGCGAACAACGTTTCCAGCGCGAAGGTCGTCTTGCCTGCGCCGAACGGCCCTTCCACGAACATCGAGCGGGGATTCGCCTCACCGGTATAGGTCTCGGTCATACTCGAATCGCCCTCCGCGAAGGCTCAGGCCGTGTGCCGCCAGCAGATGCGCCGGAAGCCACACCCCTGGCAGGTGTTCAGGTCATCCGTCATCGGGTAGTCCGCGATGGCGGCAGTGTTATAGCGGGTGTCCTCCATGAGGCCGACCATCTCGGCGATGCTCGACCGGACATACTGTTCAGCCTCGGCTACCCCGATCTCCGGGCCTGCCACTGCCTGCCCGCTGTTCACATCGACGATGCGGGTGCCGATGTTCGCCTCAGGCAGGCCGTACACCCGGTGGGCATAGAGGCGGTATACACCGGTTTGCAGCCGGCTGCTTTCCTTTTCCGCACCACCCGTCTTCCAGTCGATGATCGTCGCCTGCCCGTCCGCAATGGTCAGTACGTCGGTCACGGCGAAGCACTTAACCTGCTCGAACCCTCCCGCTTCCTCAAGCATGAAGTAACGAAAGCCGTCGTCAGCCTCGCGGATCGCCTCCGGGGGCAGGGAGAGTACCCACCGGAGTGTCTCGCTTTCGAGCAGGGCGTGTACGAGTTCCTCGACGCGCACCATGCCGGAATCCTCATCCGGTGGTTGTATGTCCGGGTAGTGGTGCTCCATCAGCAGCACCCAGTCGCCGTCATGGCGTGTACAGCGGCGTGATGTGGCGAGCCCGCCCTGGTAATCCAGCAGGGCGGTGGCAACTACCACCGCTTCAGGCTCCGCGAGGCGCCCCTTGATATGATTGGCAATCACATGCTGCGCCGCCCGGTGCACGACCGTCCCGATCCACGCGTTCAGCGAGGTTAACTGCTTGAGCCACCACGCGGCGCTGACCACCGGGCGCTTGCTCTGGCGCACCCGGCGCGAGGCATAGTAGTTCAGGTAATACTGCCGGCGGCAGCGCGAAAAGACCTGGTGGCGGCTGTGTGACCAGGTGAAGCGCGTGTAGTCATCAGGTAGAATCTGTTCAGTGGTATGGCGGTTGAGTTCTGCTTCCACCGCCTCCAGTGTCATCCTGTCCAATACCACGAGATTATCTGCAAACATAGGTGAAGTATCGTAACTTTCAGTGGGATTCTGGTTTATCATAGGGTGTATCCGGGTAAACTGCAACCCTGTTCAGATATTGAAACTTGGGGTCGAGTGTGCTACCATAGCCTTGTGACTTTTGCCACAAGATTTATTCTGCCTGTCCGGGATTCTCAGCCCGGCGAAGCGCAAAAGGCTCTACCCCTCCGTCCGGAATCGAGGAGAGATCAACGTGGTAGCCGACCAGTACATCGCAATCGGGATACTGATTGCAATTTCGTCTGTTTTGAGCCTCATTGTCGTATTCCTCTCCACGATCTTAGGGCCGCGCCGTCCCTCGGCCAAGAAGCTTGCCCCATATGAATCCGGCATGACCCCGATCGGCCCGGCAGTGCGCCGCGTGCCGATCAAGTTCTACCTGGTGGCCGTGCTGTTCATCCTGTTCGATGTCGAGGTGATCTTCCTGCTGCCCTACGCGGTTGCACTCCGGCCGCTCGGGATATATGGGTTGATCGTTTCGGGGATTTTCGTGTTCGTGCTTACGATCGGCTTGTTGTATGAGTGGAAGAAGGGAGCGCTCGAATGGGAGTAGCGCAGAATCCGACAACGACCCTGCCCCGGGCCGGGGTTGCCCAGGGCCAGAAGACTGGTTCGTTTGGCGTTGTCACCACTACGCTCGATCAGGCTGTGAACTGGGGCCGCACCCGCGCGATGTGGCCGATGCTGTTTGGCCTCGCCTGCTGCGCCATCGAGATGATGGCAACCCAGGCCTCCCACTACGACATGTCGCGTTTCGGCATGGAACTCATGCGGGCCTCACCACGCCAGAGCGACCTGATGATCGTCGCCGGGCGTGTCTCCCGTAAGATGGCCCCCGTGCTGCGCCGCCTGTATGACCAGATGCCTGCCCCGAAGTGGGTGATCGCCATGGGCGACTGCGCGAGTTGTGGTGGCATCTTCAATAACTACGCCATCCTGCAGGGGGTGGACGAGATCGTCCCGGTCGATGTGTACGTCGCCGGCTGTCCGCCGCGCCCGGAGCAACTGCTGCACGGTATTATGACGCTGCATGAGAAGGTCATGCAGGAGAAGGTCTTCACCCGCTAGGCCGTGGCACACAGCCACCGGCGCTGACAGGATCACACTATGAGTGACTACCAGTCCGTTATCGAGAGTATCAAGGCGCAATTCCCGGATGTAGTGCAGGATGTTGTTGAGTTCCGTGGGGAATACACGCTGGTCATCGAGCCTGCGAAGATCGCTGAGGTAGCCCGCTTCTGCCGCGACGCCGACGGGCTGGAGTTCACCATCCTGAGCGACATCGGCGGGATCGACTATTACCCGGATGAGCCACGTTTCGCCGTGAGCTACGTCCTGTTCTCACTCTCGCAGAACCTGACGATCCGGTTGAAAGTCTACCTGCAAGAAGACAGCCCGCGTGTACCGACTCTGACAGACGTGTATTCCTCGGCAGGCTGGCCGGAGCGCGAGGTCTACGACATGTTCGGGGTTGCCTTTGAAGGCCACCCGGATCCACGCCGCATCCTGATGCCTTTCGACTGGACAGGCCACCCATTGCGTAAGGACTACCCGCTTGGCTACGAGGAAGTTCAGTTTTCTTTCAACTATGACCGGGTGAAAGACCAGAAGCCTTCACCTCGCGAGTAACAACGTGCGCCCGCCGGGATGGTTCCAGGGCCGGCACGTGTAGAACGGATACCAGCGATGAGCTTGACGCCTGATGAGCGAACTCACGTTACTACAATTGACACCGATCGCCGCACCGTGGAGATCGCGCTCGACCAGATCAAGAATCTGGTCAGCGAGCGTGCGCTGACCGGCGAGACAGTGCTGCTGAACATGGGCCCGCAGCATCCCAGCACTCACGGGGTGCTGCGTCTGCTGCTCGAACTGGACGGTGAGAACATCGTCAGTTGTATTCCCGATATCGGTTACCTGCACACCGGTATCGAGAAGAACATGGAGAATAAGAACTTCGAGCAGGCGCTGGTCATGACTGACCGGATCGACTATCTCAACAACCTCGGGAACAACCTGGCGTACTGCCTCGCAATTGAGAAGCTCGTCGATCTGGACGTGCCGGAACGGGCGCAGATTATCCGTGTGATCATCGCTGAACTGCAGCGGATCTCGAGCCACCTCGTGTGGCTTGCCACCCACATCCTCGACCTCGGTGCGACCAGCGTCATGCTTTACGCTTTCCGCGACCGCGAGCAGATCCTGGACCTGTTCGAGATGGTCGGTGGGCAGCGCATGATGGGCAGCTACATCCGCCCCGGCGGCGTATGGCGCGACCTGACCGACGAGTTCATCCCGGCACTGCGCAAGTTCATCAATTATTTGCCCTATAAGCTGGATGACTATGAGCGGCTGCTGAATGCCAACCCCTTCTTCATCGACCGTACCAGGGGGACAGGCGTGATCACACCCGAGGCGATCCAGCGCTGGAGCCTGGGTGGGCCGCTGATGCGCGGATCAGGGATCAACTTTGACATCCGCAAGGCCCAGCCCTACACCGGCTATGAGCGCTTCGACTTCGATGTGCCGCTCGGCAGCAACGGTGACGTGTACGACCGGTATATGGTCCGTATGGGTGAAATGCGTGAGTCGCTCCGGATCATCCGGCAGGCGCTTCGCATCCTGCCGGATGGCCCGTTCCGCAGTGAGGACCGCAAGTTCGTGCCACCGCCGCGCGCGGAACTGGGCACCAGCATGGAAGCGGTGATCCATCACTTCAAGCTGTGGACGGAAGGCTTCAAAGCCCCTCAGGGCGAGGTCTACGTTCGGGTTGAGTCGCCGCGGGGTGAGCTGGGCGTTTACCTGGCCGGGGACGGGGGATCAAAGCCCTACCGCGTCCATTTCCGGACGCCATCGTTCTACAACCTGCAGGCTATGAGTGAAATCACCCGCGGCTCAATGCTCGCTGATCTGGTTGCGATCGTCGGTAGCGCCGACTTCACACTGGGCGACTGCGACCGGTAAGCGGCAGCAGCCCGGATTCTGAACCAACCCTTACAACGACACAAGGCAGCGGACTAATGGCCTTAATGGATACGCACGCAGACGAGATAAACAGGCACCTTGCCAAATACCCCGACAGGCGATCAGCGGTCATGCCGCTGCTTTACATCGCCCAGCAGGAGTACGGGCACATCACCGATGAGGCGGTCAGGGAGATCGCCGGGATCGTCGGGGTGGACGAGACGCATGTGCACGGTATCGTAGGTTTCTACACGATGTACTACGACGAGCCGAAGGGCAAGCACCTGCTCTATATCTGCACCGACCTGCCCTGTGCACTCAAGGGCGCAGAGGCGTTCAGCCAGCAGGTATGCGAGCACCTCGGCGTGGAGAACCACGGGACGACCGAGGACGGCCTCTTCACCGTCGAGAACGTGATGTGCATTGGCGCATGCCATCGCGCACCCGTCATGCAGGATAACTTCCACTTCCACGAGGACATGACCCTCGAGAAGGCGAAGAAGCTGATCGACGATCTGCGCCGGGAACACGAGGCTTCAAAGCCCTATACCCACTAGATGAGCGGAGAGGCGTCGCTGGAGATCGTCCGGCTGGGTGCGGCGGACTACCCGCGCATCATGCTCCTGTGGGAAGCCGCCGGCCTGCACATCAAGCCTGCTGGGCGGGACGCGCAGGACGCCTTCGCGCAGCAGATGGCGCTCGGTGTGCAGCAGGCCATCGGCGCACAGGCCCCGAACGGGACCCTGGTCGGGGTGACACTGACTACGCACGACACGCGCAAGGGCTGGATCAACCGGCTGGCGGTACATCCGGACTACCAGCGGCAGGGCGTAGGGAGGCGGCTGATACGGGCCGCGGAAGATCAGTTGAAAGCACAGGGCATCACGGTTATCGCGGCCCTGATTGAACCGGACAACGTCGCGTCACTGACGCTGTTCGTCTCAGCAGGCTATCTCGAATGGCCGGGGATGCACTACGTCAGCAAACGGCAATCACCGGACGCCTGAGAACGCAACGCTTCGATTGACAGGCTGTTATTTGTAAGGCAGGGGCATGTTGCCCCGCCCAGGAGAGTAAGGTAGTGGAACAGCACATCCTCCTCAGAGACCTTGATGTTCCTGATATTCACAAGATCGACGTGTACCTGGCCAACGGCGGCTATGAGGGCCTCAAAGCGGCGCTGGGGATGGCCCCGGATGCTGTGATTGATATAGTCAAGGCCTCGGGGCTGCGTGGGCGCGGTGGCGCAGGCTTCCCGACTGGCGTGAAGTGGAGCTTCGTGCCGAAGGATGTCTTTCCCAAGTACGTCGCCGTCAATGCTGATGAGAGCGAACCGGGGACGTTCAAAGACCGCCAGATCATGGAAGGCAACACCCACCAGTTCATTGAGGGGGCGCTGATCTGCGCCTACGCGATCCAGGCCGAAGCGGTGTATATCTACATCCGTGGTGAGTACTGGGACATCGCGGATACTGTTGACCGCGCTGTCGAGGAAGCCCGCGCGAAGGGCTTCATTGGCCGGAACATCAACGGTGGCGACTGGAACTGCGAAGTCTACACCCACCGCGGGGCGGGGGCGTACATCTGTGGCGAGGAAACTGCCCTGCTGGAGTCCCTCGAAGGGAAACGCGGCCAGCCGCGCCTACGTCCGCCATTCCCGGCGAACCAGGGGCTCTACAACAAGCCGACGGTGATCAACAACGTCGAGACGCTGGCGAACGT
>JADZAD010000086.1 GCA_020852775.1 Anaerolineae bacterium | reverse complement strand
TGTCTGGATCAACGCCGTCTCTGAGCGCAGGAAGCCCTGCTTGTCCGCATCGAGGATCGCTACCAGCGAGACTTCGGGCAGGTCAAGCCCCTCTCGCAGCAGATTGATCCCGACGACCACGTCATATACGCCCAGCCGCAAATCGCGCAGGATTTCGATACGCTCCAGCGTTTCGATCTCGCTGTGCAGGTAATGGACCTTGACGCCCATCTCCATCAGGTATTCGGAGAGCTTCTCTGACATGACCTTCGTCAGCGTGGTGACGAGCGCCCGTTCGCCGCGTTCCACGCGATGGTTGACCTCATGCAGCAGGTCTTCGATCTGCCCCTTGACTGGCTTGACCTCGATCTGGGGATCGACCAGCCCGGTCGGGCGGATAATCTGCTGCACCACCGCGGCGCTGTGCTCGGCCTCATACGGGCCGGGGGTAGCAGTCGTGTAGATCACCTGGTTGATGCGCTTCTCGAACTCGTCGAAGCTGAGCGGGCGGTTGTCCAGTGCGCTGGGCAGGCGGAAACCATAATCCACCAGCGTCACCTTGCGGCTGCGGTCGCCTGCCCACATCCCACGCACCTGCGGGATCGTCATGTGCGACTCATCCACCACCAGCAGGAAGTCATCCGGGAAGTAGTCGATCAACGTCCAGGGGGCCGAGCCTGCATCACGCCGATCGAGGTGCCGTGAGTAGTTCTCGATGCCCGCACAGTAGCCGACCTCACGGAGCATTTCGAGATCATAGGTGGCACGCTGCTCCAGCCGCTGGGCTTCGAGCAGGCGATCGTTTGACTTCAGCCAGCCAATCCGCTCTTCAAGCTCCGCCTCGATGTCGCGTATCGCAGCGTGAAGCGTATCCTGCTCGGCGATGAACTGCTTGGCCGGGAAGATCGTGACCTCGTCATGCTCGTCGTAGACTTCCCCCGTCAGCGAATCCACCTCGGTGATGCGCTCGATTTCATCCCCCCACATCCCGATGCGGATCACCCGTTCCGAGTAGCCGGGCATCACCTCGAAGGTGTCGCCGCGCACACGGAACACGCCGGGCTTCAGTTCCATATCGTTGCGCTCGTACTGGATACGTGCCAGTTGCCGCAGGATGCTGTTGCGCTGCAGCGTCTGGCCGACTGCCAGCCTGACCACCGAGCCCGCCCACACGGACGGGTCGCCGATACCGTAGATGCACGACACCGAGGCGACGATCAGCACGTCGCGGCGGCTCATCAGTGCGGCGGTCGCTGCCAGCCGCAGCCGGTCGATCTCCTCGTTGATCGTCGCTTCCTTCTCGATATAGAGGTCATGCCGTGGCACGTAAGCTTCGGGCTGGTAGTAGTCGTAGTACGAGACGAAGTACTCGACAGCGTTGTTTGGGAAGAAAGCCTTGAATTCGGAGTACAACTGCGCGGCAAGTGTCTTGTTATGCGCGAGCACCAGCGTCGGGCGGTTGGTCTGCGCGACGACGTTGGCAACTACGAACGTCTTACCCGTTCCGGTCGCGCCGAGGAGCGTCTGGTGCTGGTAGCCCTTGCCGATCCCGGTGACCAGTTGCTCGATCGCTTCAGGCTGGTCGCCGGTGGGTTGAAACTCGGATACGAGCTCGAAATCACGCATGGGGTCTGCCTCCTGCCTGTGGCGAGCGTCTGGCCACGATTCCGAACATGAGTTCTAGTGGGGACGGATTATACCATACCGGTGCCAGGAAGTCAGCCACAGTATCACATCCGGGCGAGCAGTTCGGAACGCTGGAAGGTCTGCACACTGAACCATAGCAGGATCGCATCAACCACCCACAACAGCAGCCCCACCAGCAGCGACAGCACCACGCTCAGGAAGAACAGGCCGGCGATCTGACCGAGCATCAGCGCGACGATCGGCAGCACGCCCATCGAACCAAGCTGGTAGGCTTCCTGGAAGGTCTGTACCCGGCTGGAAAAGACCACCGTCAGCCCCAGCCCGAGCATCGATACCGCCGGGGCGACCCAGAATACCAGCACAATCCATGTCCAGTTCGGAAAGAAAAGCCGCCCTATCAGCGGCCAGCCGACCGCATTGACCACAAGCATGTACAGCAGGAAGCTGACCACCGCGACCACCAGCGCCGGTATCCAGCCGGTGAGCAGCTTGGCGACGATCAGTTCCATGTCAGTCAGTGGCGTATAGAGCAGCGCTTCGAGCGTCTTACGCTCACGCTCGCCAACAAAGCTGTCGGCGGCGATCACGCTGGAGGTCATCAACGGCACGATCAGATACATCGGCGCGAAGGTGTACACCGTCATCAGCATGAAGAAGAGCTGGTTCGGTTCAAGTGATTCGATCTCCGCACGCAGCGCCTCCGGGAAGGCATCGAGCAGCGGGCCGAGATCGTCCACCTCCTCGCTGTCTTCCGGCAGGAAGTAGGCCGCCGCGCCGAAAACGGCTGGCAGAATCACCTGCATAATCAGCGGCAGCAGGATGATCGGGAGGATCACGGCTTTGCTCCGCAGCACAACAGTCAGGTCTTTGCGGATCACCGCCCGCATGGCACGCCAGTTCATCGTGTCCCTCCCCCGGCGGGCTGCCTGCCCCCGTTTGCTTCTTCGTACAGCGCGAAGTAGATGTCCTCCAGAGACGGCTCCTGCGGCGTGACCCGGTACAGCCTCACCCCCGCTTCGACCAACGCCGCCACGACCCGTGGAATCCCTTCATGCGGCACGCCACTGAAGCTGATGACGCTGCCGTGATCCCCTGTCTGTACCTCAGCAAGGCCAGGCATCGCCCGGAGCAGGCTCAGGGCCTGCTGCACCGTCTCCCGGCTGGCCTCGACTTCTACCGTCCGGCGCTGCCCGACCTTCTGCCCGAGCTCCGCCGGGGTGCCAATGGCAATCAGCCGCCCGGAATCCAGCACCGCCACCCGGTCGCACAGGCGCTGTGCCTCGACGAGATTGTGCGTACACAGAAATACGGTGCGGCCTTCCTCCCGGCTGAGATGCATGATCAACTCGCGCACGTCACGCGCCGCCACCGGGTCCAGCCCGGCGGTGGGCTCATCGAGGAAGATTAGCTCAGGGGCGTGCAGCAGGGCGCGGGCCAGTGCCAGCCGCTGCTTCATGCCCTTGCTGTAGCTCCCGGCCTTGTCACCTGCCCGCTCCCCCAGGTCGAACTGGCCCATCAGGTCAGCCACCCGCCTGCGCGTCTCTGCTACAGGGACATCATACAGCGCCGCGTAGATTTCCAGGTTTTCACGGGCGCTCAGGCGTTCATCCAGCGAGGGGTTCTCAGTGAGGACGCCGGTACGCCGCCGCAGCGCCGGGCCCTCAAGGGCAGGGTCGAGCCCGAGCACCCGCACTTTGCCGTCACTTGCTGAGAGGACGCCGTTCAGCAGGCGGACGGTGGTTGTCTTGCCTGCACCGTTATGCCCAAGGAAGCCGAAGACCTCACCCCGGCGCACTTCCAGCGTCAGGCCGTTAACAGCGGTCACCTCGCCAAAGCGGCGCACCAATCCCCACGTCTCAATCACGGGCAGCGTATCAGCCATTCGCGCAGACCTCCTGCAAATCCCGCCTCAGTATCATGCCGGACAGCCCAATGGTACACCCGAATTTCCGGGGGAGAGAACACCGCTGGCTGCGGTGTTCCGGGAGAAAGATGATGTAGAATAGAAAAGGTGAGTGGTCAGAGCGTTCTGTGGGGTTCTCTATGTCTTATGTGATGATTGTGGACGATGACGTGAACATGGCGCAGGCTATCGCCGACATGGTCAGCCTGCTTGACCGTGAAACCTATGTGGCGCATGGGCCACGCCAGGCGATCCTCCATCTGCGCGAGGCCATGCCGGACCTCATCCTGCTCGATCTCAACATGGGTGGGGTGGACGGCCTTGAAGTATGCCGCTACATCAAGCGTGATCCGGCCTACGGGGATACCCCGGTGGTCTTTGTCACCGCGGAGGATGACCCCGGCCTCATGGAGAAGGCCCGCGCCGCCGGGGCCCAGGATTACCTGGTGAAGCCGGTGGACTTTGACAGGTTGGAAGCGGTCATTGCAAGGCTTGCGAAGTAGCGATATGCCACACCAAAAAAAACGCGCCCGACCGGGCGCGTTTTTGCTGTCTGCCAAGTGGTTGAATGCGGGTGCGAACTATACAGCCGGGACCGACGACCCGCTGATTTTGGCGGCCAACTGGCCGAGGATGTGACCGCTGAAGTAGTAGATAAAGACCTGGGCGGCGATAGTGCCGATTAGCGGAACAATGCTCCCTGCGACACCGGCCACCAGGCCGGCACCAATCAGATAGAGCACTGCCATACCAAAATCACCGATATTGTTCCGCACCAGCGCGAAGTTCTCGCCGATCTGGAAGAAGGTGCCGAGTTCTTCTCGGTCAGCAAAACGAATGAGGCCACCCGCATACACGATGCTGGCGGCAATCGCGTACAGGATAATCAGGCAGCTGCAGCAGGCCACTGCGATCCCGGCTACTCCGGTCAGGGCGGCAGCCGCATCACTGTCACCGCCGCTCATGGCCGGTAGCAGGAAGAACAGGCTCATGGCACAGGCGAACAGGATCGTGGGGATCTGGTAGACGATCATGCCGAGCGCCAGCGTGAACCCTTTACTGAGCAATCCGCCGAAGTCATCGAATGCCGGGAGGGGCAGGGAGTCGTTGCGCTTCACCCGCTTGAGGATTTCAAACTGCCAGCCGCCCAGTATCAATCCTGCGAGAATAGCCGGGATGCCCAGCAGGAACGATAAAAGAATACCGCCCAGGAAGATGCCAGCCGCTATACCCAGCTTCTGAACCCAGTCCTGATCATCAAACGGATACGTAATCGCCTTCGTGAAATCCATGAGAACCTGCTTTCTCTGCACAGGAATAGATGTTCGTAATCCGGATGTACCAGGCTACTGTTCACTATCCGGATGATTGCATGTTCACATTATAGAAGCTTCAGTGTGCGTGTCAATCATGCTGGCTGTGCCTGCCTGTATGTGGACGGCTATGCTGTGAAAGCCCCGGATGGATCAGGTACAATCCCGCGCTATGCAGTACTTTATGCGCTCCCCTCAGCGGCACTATTTCTGGGCCGTGCTGATCACCGCCCTGTACCTCGTGCTGGGCGTCGCCTACAGCGTGATCAACCCGATCCACGAGGCGACGGACGAACTGCGGCACTTCCGCTACGTGCGCTACATCGCTGATATCGGTGAACTACCGGTGCAGTCCGGTGAGGCCGGCAACGCGCAGGCGCATCACCCGCCGCTCTACTATGCGACGGCGGCCCTGGTTAGTGCCTGGGTGCGCCTCGATGATCCGCTCTATGAGCCGGTGGCCAACCCGCAGTGGGGCTTCCGCAACTGGGAAGTCGGCACGGACAACAAGAACCTGTACATCCACGGGCCGGACGAAGGCTGGCCCTACCGCGGGCCGTCGCTGGCGGCGCACCTCGCCCGCTGGACAACGCTGCTCTGGGGGGCGGGCACCGTCCTGCTTACCTACCTGATCGTGCTGCGTATCTTCCCCGGGCGGCACGCCATCGCCCTGCTCGCCGCTGCGATCGCCGCCCTGAACCCGATGTTTCTGTACCTCGGCGGGGCGATCAACAACGATGTGCCCGCCGGGCTGGCCGGGGCGGCCATCACATATCTCTGCCTGCTCGTGATCCGCAATGGCGCAACCGACCGCCTGGCGCTCTGGCTCGGTGTGGCCTATGGGTTGGCGAGCCTGACGAAGTTCAACCTGGTGGCGATGCTGGCGGTGATCGAACTGGCGCTGCTGCTGGCGATCTGGACGGCCCCGGCGCCTGACCAGCGCGCGCGCTGGCTTCGCTGGCTGCGCGCCAATGCGATTATCGCCGGAGTCACCCTGGCGATCAGTGGGTGGTGGTACGTCCGGAACATCATCCTGTACGGTGAGCCTACAGGCTTTCTGCGCCTCACCGAGATATGGGGGGCGCGTGACCCGCGCGCGGGTGTGCAGCTCACCGGGCGTGAACTGGGCTATGCCTGGACGAGCCTGTGGGGGCGCTTCGGCTACGGCCAGATCCCCCTGCCGCCGCGCTTCTACCGGGGTGTGGGCATCCTGGCGGGTGTCGGTGGGCTGGGGCTAGCGGCGTTTATCACGCGCCACAGCCTGCTGCGGGATCGCCCGTTCCGGCGGCGTGAGGCGGATACGCGGCGTATCAGCCCGCTGCTGGAGCGCATCCTGCGGCGCGGCGGCCCACGCGAGCGCCAGCCCGATCTGCTGCCACTCCTTACCGCGCAGCAGTGGCAGATGCTGGCGGTGCTGGCAGCCAGCGTGGTCATTAACTTCATCGTGCTGTATGCATATATCACTGTCAGCCCGGCGGGTGCGATGGGGCGCTTCTTCTTCCCCGGCCTGCCGGCTTTTGCCGTACTGATCAGCGTGGGGGTGACGGGGTTGCTGCCACGGGCCAACCGGGCGATCATTGCCGGCGTCATCACCCTGGCGATGCTGGGCTTCGCGCTGGTCGCCCTGCTGGGCTACATCGCCCCGGCCTATCAGAAGCCGCCCCCGCAGGCCGCCCCAACTTCCCCGTCACTGGCCAGCAAGGACGTGGTCATCGGGGACTTCGCGCGGATCCTCGACTACCAGGTCGAGGGGGCGGAGAACATGCTCCCCGGCTCGAGGGTAGATGTGACCATCACCTGGGAAGCGCTGCGCCGCACCGAGGTCCCGTATACGCTCGCCATTCAGCTCAGGCACGTCCAGGGCGTCCTGATCGCTGAACGCAATACCTACACCGGGCACGGGAACTACCCCACCAGCATCTGGGAACCGGGGCGCATCTTCACCGAGACCTATCACCTCTATCTGCCCGAGTATGCCTACGCGCCGCTGGATCGCCTGTATCTGACGGTCACCATGTTCGATCCAGAAGATGAACTCGCACCCGTCCGGATTGACGGCGAAGCGAACGGCGATTCCTTCTGGCTGGCCTCCGACCTGCAGACGGTGGCGCGCCCGGGTAGCGAGTATCCGAACCAGACCTATATCAATTTCGATAACCACTTCGCGCTCGTGGGTTACAGCATCGACCCACTGGTGCTGTGGCAGGGGCAGCGCACGAAAGTCACGCTGTACTGGCTGGCGCTCGACCCGCCGCGGGACGACAACTACAAGGTCTTCCTGCACGTGATCAAGGGCTGGGATGAGAAATGGGCCGGGGCGGATGGTAACCCCGTCACCCATGACGGGCGTACCTCGACGTGGGAGGCCGGGCAGGTCTACGTGGATGAACGCCTGCTGGATATCCCCGGCGAAATTCCGCCCGATAACTACGAGCTTGAGCTTGGCTGGTTTTCAGACACAACCGGAGAACGCCTGAACATCGTCGCCGGGGATGGGCATATCATCGATAACTGGGTCATGCTGCACCGGATCTTCGTCGATGACAACCCCTACGAGTAGCCCGGAACCTTCCGAAAGCCACCCCAGAAGCCGCCTGAGCCGCCTCGAATGGCTGGCGGTTGTGGCGATCCTGCTGGGCGCGTTCGCCCTGCGGATCGCTGCCTTTGCGTCGGCCCCGCCCGGGGTGATCCATGATGAAGTCCGCAGCTGGCTGAACGCGCAGTTGGTCGAGCAGGGAGACCTGCGCGCTTTGTACCCCTACGGTGGGGGCCGCGAGGCGCTTCACATGCTGCTCAGTGCCGCATCATACACCCTGATTGGTGACAATCTGCTGGCGGGCCGCTTCCCGTCGATTGCTTTCGGCCTGTTCACTATCGCTGCCAGCTATAGCCTGGCGCGGCGCTGGTTCGGGCGCTGGGCCGGGCTGTTTGCCGCTGCGGCGCTGGCAGTGTCGTTCTGGAACCTGATGTTCGCGCGCCTCGCGGAGCGCCCGATCAGCCTGCCGGGGATGGCTCTGGTCACGGTCCTGGTTTATGCGCACCTGCTGGAGCACAAGCCCCACGCACTGCTCCCGTATGCCGGGGCCGGGCTGCTGCTGGGCCTGACGCTCTATACCTACCCGGCGGCGTTGATCTTCCCGGTCGTGCTGGGAGCGTGGATCGGGCTGCGGGCACTCAGCGGTGAACTGGGCCTGCGGGCAGTGTGGCTGCGGCTGGCGCTGAGCGTGGCCCTGGCCGGGTTGCTCGCAATCCCGCTCGTGCTGGCCTGGAATGACCCGGCGGCGACCAGCCGGGCCAATGAAGTCAGTATGCCGCTGCAAGCCCTGCGGGGCGGCGACCCCGGCCCGGTGCTGGCGAATGTTCTGCCGGTGCTGGGGATGTTCAGCGTCGCCGGGGATCACGGCCTGGAGTTCAATGTGCAGGATCAGCCGGTCTTTCCGACGATCCCGCTTGCGATGCTGTTCTATGTGGGGGTGGCCTGGTCGGGGGCGGCGCTGTTCAGCCGTAAGGGCCGCCGTAATCCCGGCTATGGGTTGCTGGTATTGTGGCTGCTGCTGATGCTCGTCCCGACGCTGGTGACTGACAGGCCCGTCAACCCGTATCGCACCATCGGCCTGCTGGGCGTGGTGTATTTCTTCCCGGCGGTGGCGCTGGGGCGCGCGCTGGAACGGGAACGGCGCGGGGCCGGGCGCTGGCTGATTGCGCTGGCCGCAGGGGGCGCCCTGCTGCTTGAACTGGATCACACCCTGACGCGCTACTTCACCACCTGGGCGGCCAACCCGGTCGTGACGTTCCTTTACCAGCAGGAGTACCGCGATATCGCGCCACAGCTTGACGCCTTGCCCGCCGGGGCGCCACTCACTATCGGCGGGCTGACGCCTCAGCAGCTCGACCCGGCCTCGATGCGCCTGCTGATGGTGGACGATGTGCGGGCTTCGGGTGCGGGGTACTTCGACCCGCAGACCGCCCTGCTCATCCCCGGTGGAGAAGCACCCGGTTGTGTGGTGCTGCCCGGCTTTGTGACGCTGCATCCGGCACTCAGCGCCCGGCTGGATCAATGGGGCTACCGCGCCGATGCCTTTCCGCTGGCCCCGGCCTGTGCCAGCCTTGACCGGGCGCAGATCGCATCGGGGGTGGAACTGGCGCGGTTCTTTGAGGGGGAAACAGAGCGAGCGATCCTGCTGCGGCTCGACGCGCCGCCAGGTTTCACGCCGGGGGCTTTAGTGACGATGCTGACGGTATGGCGCACGGAAGCGCCCTCGGATGTGCCGCTCCGCATCTTCCTGCATCTCACGGATGCCTCCGGGAATATCGTCGCGCAGAGTGATGTGCTGGGCGTGCCTTCGACACAGTGGCGCATGGGAGACGTATTCGTGCAGGCGCATGACCTCAGCCTGCTCGCTGAGGCCCCGCCGGGGCCGTATTCTGTCAATATCGGCCTGTACGCGCCGGAGAGCGGGATACGCCTCGTGGTGAGCGGCGAGGGCTCGCAGGGTGACGCCCTGCGCTACCCGCTGAACGAACCGTAGCATCAGCCTTGCGCGTACTGCCGCGCCAAGTGCTGCACCTTCATCACGATCCCCATCAGGCCCTGCCCCTTGCCCATCGAGATCTCCCTGCCGAAGATCGTGCGGACGATCTCGCCGGGGATAGCGGTGAGTTCGGCAGCGGGCAGCCCGGATATCGTCTGGTCGAGGATCGCGGCCATCGCCTTCGCGGAGAGGCCCTGCGGGTTCTCCACTGCGAAGTAGAACCTCAGCCCGCCGTCATTCTGCGGCACAGCCCAGACGTAGGCTTCCGACTCACAGTAATCGACGTGGTTTGCCTCCGGGAAGGGGCGTGTCGCCACGCTTGCCGGGACTTCCTGGAACTGGTCCGCGTAGTGGATCAGCATTTCGGTGCGTTCAGCGCGGTCAGTGATGGTGGAGAAGTCTGCTACCAACTCGGCGAGTTTTGGCGGCAGGCTGTTGTAGTCATCAGTCACGGTGATGCTCCTTGGAGTCGGGTTTCACATAGATAATATCTGAAAAGGGGGTGGGTTGTCGCCGGACAACCCACCCCCCGTGTCATACCGGCAAAACGGTTAAGGCCTACGGCTTTTCGATCGGCACCCCAACCAGGTTACCCCATTCCGTCCAGCTACCGTCGTAGTTGCGCACCTTCTGGTAGCCGAGCAGATAGCTGAGGACGAACCAGGTGTGGCTGCTGCGTTCGCCGATACGGCAGTACGCGATCACATCGTCGCTCGGTTTGAGGCCTTTCTCGCCTTCGTAGATGGCACGGAGCGCATCCGCGGCGAGGAAGGTGCCATTCTCCGGGTTGATCGCGCGCGCCCACGGTACACTCTGTGCCCCGGGGATATGTCCACCGCGCAGGGCGCCCTCGTTTGGATAACCGTCCATGTGCAGCTTCTCACCGGTGTATTCAGCCGGGCTGCGGACGTCCACAAGCGGCAGGCGCGCCTCGACATGCCGCAGTACCTCGTCGCGGAAGGCACGGATGCGCTTATCATTGCGTTCCGGGGCGCTGTAGGTGGTTGCGGGGTACGTGGGTACCTCGCGCGTCAGTTCACGCCCTTCCTTCTCCCATTTCAGGCGGCCACCATCCAGTACTTTAGCGTTGGTATGGCCGAACAACTGGAACACCCAGAAGGCGTAGGTGGCCCACCAGTTGTTCTTGTCGCCATAGAAAATCACGGTTGTGTCGGGGGTGATGCCGATGCGGGCCGCGAGCTTCTCGAAACCCTCACGCCCGAGGTAGTCACGGCGCACCTGGTCGTTCAGGTCGGTCGTCCAGTCTACCTCCACCGCGCCGGGGATGTGCCCGGAAGGATAGAGCAGCGGGTCTTCGTTAGACTCCACGATGCGGATATTCGGATTCTTCAGGTTATCAGCGAGCCACTCGGTCGAGACGAGAATCTCCGGCTTCGCGTATCCACGGCTGGCAATATCACTGGCGCTCATCGTCAGTTCACTCCTTGACTGTGTTAATGGGTGGATAGGGTTGTCGGGGCTGCGAACGGGCAACAAAAAAGGGCTGCCCTGTCGCGCCGTGCTGCAACAATGCCGTTCTGGTGCAGCGGAGACGGGGATACCCTCTGGAGGTCGAACGGTAGTCCTGATCCGACTCTGCGAGGGTTCTTACCGCCCCCGCCTGAGACACACGCAAACCTGCATCTGTCTGAATTCCTTCCTCAATATGGTGTGATACAAATTGGAGTGTATCGGTCGCTTATTAGCGAGTCAAGTGACAGAGGCTTAAACGGAAGGAGGAACGCTCTGCTGCCCGCGCACACGCCAGAATCGCTCTCCGCCACGAGCGCAGGCAAAGGCGTGGATTGCCTCGCGCATGGCTTCTGCTCCTGCCCAGAAGGTGCTGATCTGCGAGCGGTGTTCAGCGATCGCCCTGATCCTGGCCTCAAGTGCCTCGCCTGTCAGCGGGATACGCTCCGCTTGCCAGCCCCCACCCGCGAGTGCGGCTTCCAGCGCCCCATCCGCCAGTACATACGGGTAATCCTCGTAATACCACAGCCGATCGGGGGACAGGCCCCATGCTTCAATAGCACACCGTGTAACGCGGTGATCGACGTGCCCGCCGACGGCGAGCGGGCAGTACAGCCGCGCATCCTCGGGCAGTGAAGGCAGGCCAGCAAGCACCGCCCAGGCCGGGTCGGATGAGGCAGGCTCGCCGAAGATCGCTTCCTCGCTGGCGTAGAGATACGCCCCGCTGTCAGGATCGGCGCGGTAGATACAGTCGGACAGCGGAAAGTGAATCACCTGTACGGTGGGGTGCAGGGCGGCACAGGCGTGGATGTCCTCGGCGCGGCGCACGGCGGGCGGGTCGCTGAATGCCCCGACCCCCGCCGAGGCTCGCCAGCGCGCATGCAGCGACTCCGCAAACGGGGAAAGTGGCATATCCGCAGGTGGGCTGGCGGCGAAGAGCGTTATGACCGCTACCCGCTCGCCACGGGCCGCCTGCGTGTGGATCGCCCCGCCACAGCTCAGAACAGCGTCATCGGGATGCGGCGAGAGGTAGATATGCTGCACATCAGGCCACGTGAAGCCGGTCATACAGGCGGGCTACACCCCGGCGTGCTGCAGGCGTTCAGCCTGGTCACGGGTGGCGAGTTCGTCAAGGAACATATCGAGGTCGCCGTCCATCACCGCGGCAAGGTTATAGCTGCTCAGGTTGACGCGGTGATCGGTCACCCGGCTTTGCGGGTAATTGTAAGTACGAATCTTCTCCGAGCGCTCTCCGGAGCCGACCAGTGAGCGGCGTTCCGCGTCCTGCGCGTCCTGGATGCGCTGCTGCTCCATATCATACAGGCGGGCGCGCAGGATCGACATGGCACGCAGCAGGTTCTGCGTCTTGCTGCGTTCGTCCTGGCACTGCACCACCAACCCGCTCGGGCGGTGGGTGATGCGGATCGCCGTCTCGTTCTTCTGCACATGCTGGCCGCCTGCGCCGCCGGCGCGGAAGGTATCGACTTCGAGGTCCTTCTCGTCGATGTGCACCTCGACATCGTCCACTTCGGCCATCACCGCGACGGTCGCCGTGCTGGTATGGATGCGTCCCTGGCTCTCGGTAGCCGGGACGCGCTGTACCCGATGCACACCACTTTCGTACTTCATCCGCGAAAACGCGCCGCGCGCCTTCAGTTCAAACACCACTTCCTTGTAGCCGCCCTGCCCGGTGGCGTTAGTGCTGATCAGTTCGATCTTCCAGCCGTGGTTCTCGGCGTAACGGGTATACATGCGGAACAGGTCCCCGGCGAAGAGGCCCGCTTCGTCACCGCCCGTCCCGGCGCGGATCTCGACGATCACATTCTTGGCGTCACGCGGATCGGTGGGCAGCAGCAGGAGCT
>JADZAD010000085.1 GCA_020852775.1 Anaerolineae bacterium | reverse complement strand
AAATCCTGGAAAATACGACCGGGGCGACACGCCACCTGCACAGCCTGCCACCGATGGCGTTCCACCGCTTCCGCCAACTGCTGAATCCGGCTTCCGGCTTGCAGTCGTACCAGTTCCGCGAACTGGAATTCCTGTGTGGCCTGCGCGACACGCGCCATGTCGAGTGGGTGCAGCGGGCGCTGGCGAGGGACTCACAGTGGGAAGCGGTGCGCCGGCGCCTCGACCAGCTCTCGCTGGCAGAGACGTTCGATGCGCTGATAGCCCGACGAGGCATCGACGATCTTGCTGCGCTGTATGCTGAACCAGCGCGCGATCCTGTGCTCTATGCCCTGGCAGATGCGCTCTCAGTGCTGGATCACCGCGCGCAGGAATGGCGCTTTGTTCATATAGAGCTGGTTGAGCGCACGATTGGACTGGGCGTGATGGGCACGGGTGGCACGACGAGTGAATACCTGCAGGCGACGCTCAGCCTGCGCTTCTTCCCGGCACTGTGGGAGGCACGGAACCAGCTGACCGGGCGTGTGAACGCGAGCGAGGTCGAGCCGGAGGGGTAAACCGAGCATATACTGGTGTCAGGGGAATGGTTATATCTGCGGGAAATGGCGGCCGCATGGATGCTCAATCGCTATCAAATCAGCTACATGGCAAGCGGGATGGGCTGACAAAAGGTCTGGCCCTGTTCGGCACCCTACTGGCCTGGCTCCCGCTGATCGCTCCTGTGTTCTTTTCCGCGGCGCGCCTGATACAGGGCGGGCGTTTCAATTTCGACTATTTCATGCCTGCGGAATTGTTCCCGGCAGCCTTGCTGGGCGGTGGCCTGCTGATCTGGGCAGCGCTGCGCGCCCGGTCACGCCGGGGGCTGATCGCCGGAGGGCTGGCCGCCGCGGTGGTGCTGCTGGTGGGCGGGCAAGCGCTGGCAGTTGCCACCGGGCTGGCCTCCGGTGCGATTGAGCCAGAGGGGTGGCCGTGGACGCTGGTGGTGGCATCGCTGGCAGCCAATATTCTGGCGCTGATCGCCGTCGGGGTCGGTGGGATACTGCTCCTGCGGGACGTGATCAATAACTGACTTTGTTTCTCACGCTGCTCTGCTGAAAAAGGATAAACCACCATGCCTGATTTCACCCTGAAACGTATCACAGAGCATGTGTACTGGCTCCCGCCGGATTCACGCACCGATCGCCCGGCGCTGGCGGCGGTGGCCGGGCAGGGGGGCACCCTGATGCTCGATGCAGGCGCGTCATCGGCCCATGCCGACCTGTTTCTCACGGAGCTTCAACGGCTGGGGCTGGCCGCACCGCGCCTCGTCGGGCTGACGCACTGGCACTGGGATCACATCTTTGGCGCGGAGCGGGTGGGCGCCCCGCAGATCGCGCACCGGCTGACAGCGATGGAGATCCGTACACAGGCGCGCTATGACTGGAGCGATGCCGCGCTCGACCAGCGCGTGGCGGATGGGCTGGAGATTGACTTCTGCAGCACGATGCTCAAGGCTGAGATGCCAGACCCGGCACTACGGCACATCCGCCTGCCGGAGATCGTCTATGAGGGCGCGCTGACGATTGAACTCGGTGATGTGTCCTGTCGCATCGAGCACATCGGGGGGGATCACGCTGTCGATTCCTCGGTGATGATCGTCCCGGAGGATAAGGTCGTCTTTCTCAGTGACTGTGTCTATCTGTGCCTGTACGCTGACCCACCGTACTACACCACCGCGAAGCTTTATCCGCTGCTTGACCGGCTGCTGGCTTTCGATGCCGAATACTATATCGAGGGCCATAACGAGAAGGTGATGTCGCGGGTGGAATTCGAGGAGTACGCGGGATTCCTGCGGACGATTGGCGACACGGTGGCGCGCATGGAGGGTGACCACGCGGCGTCGCTGGCCGCGCTGCTGGCGGCGCTGCCGGACGAAGAAGAAGCCGGGTTGAGTGAATACGTCGATGCCTTCATCGCTGGGCGATGAAATAAGTCTGCGGTCTCCAGCCGCCAGTTCTCAGCTTGCTGAGTCGCAGTCCCTCGCTCTGCGGCGCTGTAAGGTGATCTCACCGCGAACCCCGCCGCTTTCGGAGGCGGAGACTGAGGCATGCCGGCAGCAGATCGACGGATGGCGCATCGTGGAGGTGGGCGGCGTCAGACTCATCGAGCGGGCCTACCCGTTCGGTGAGTTCGGACAGATGATCGTGCTGCTGCGCCTGCTTGATCGGCTCACCGGGCGCGAGAACCACCATCCCGCCTTCAGCTACCGCAAGCGCGTGCTTATCGTGCGCTTTACAACCTACGCGATCAACAACCTCACCATTAACGACTTCATCATGGCGGCAAAGCTCGATGCGCGTTATCGTGGGCTGATGCGACGCGGATGGTTCCGGGCACTGGCAGATGGCGTGGGGCCAGTCGAGCCGGATGAGTGACTGCAATTCCGGCGCAAAGTATCCATTGTCAGGTCCGCAGGAAAGAGCGTGTCAGTGAGTGTGAACCGCACCGTACCCCGTATACCTTCACGGATCGTCGCGTGGCTCCGCCAGATCAGCCTCGTGGATATCCTCTTTGCTGCTTTCCTGCTGCTGGTGTCACTGGTCAGCTACCGGTTGATGCTGCCCTACCGCGGCCCGATCGACGAGGAGATGAACTTCTGGTACGCCGTCTCGCCGTATGGGAACCAGATTGGCGGAATACTCGATTTCTCATTCAATCCGCCACGTACTCTCCATCATGCCTACATGGGGTTGGCATTCAAAGTCTTCGAGTTCCATTTCCATTCCTATTTGTGGCTGATGCCTGTGATTCACTGGATTAATGCACTGCTCTACTGGCATATCCTCAGGAGACTGTTGGCGGGGCATTACTGGCTCGCCGGCAGTGCTGCACTGCTGCTGCTTGTCTATCCAGCCGATCCAACCAGGACGATCCTCGGGATGTCCGGTCATGCTGCCGCGATTTCATTCTTCCTGATAGCCCTGGCCTTCATGCTGAGATTATCAGAGCGTGAACGGCTGGATATCTGGCTTACGGGTGGGATTATCGTGGCACTGGTGGTGAGTCTACTCAGCTATGAGCAGCTCATTCTGGTGATGGTGGTCGTTCCGCTTGTGCTCTTTGTTTACCCTGCACCCGGACTCAACCAGTACCGGATTATGGTAGCAGTCACATGGTGGTCAGGCCTCGCGGTGGTGGCCCTGTACCGTGTGGGTATGGACTGGTTCACTGATCTTCACGGATACACCTTCGGCGGCGGCCGGCCCAGCTACGCACCACTCGACCTGCTGCGTGATTACACCAACTGGTTCAGCCTGGGGGCATGGGAGGCATGGGGCTGGGTGCTGCGCCGGGTACGCCCCGCGGTTGCGCTGGGCAGCCCCGCTGCGCGGACAATTCCGCTCACGCTGACCGTGCTTTCCGTCGTGGTGCCGCTGCTGGTGGGGTGGGGGCTGATGCTGTTTCAAAGGCGCAAGCAGCCCGCTGCCCCGGCAGACTATCATCATCGGATGCCCTATCATGCTTATTTCGTGCTGATTGTGGGAGGGCTGGCAATCGCAGCCCTTGCCTATGTGCTGATGCCTATTGTCTATACTGCACCTGCGACCACTGATTACTTCCAGAACCGGGCGCACTACCCCCCGTCACTGGGATTTGCCATCGCCCTGGCGGCCCTGGTCTTCGCAGTCTGCCAGTTTCTGTTTGAAGATGCTCCACAGCGCCTGAAACTGAAGCTCCCCCACAGGCTTTCCGGTCGCGCGGCCGCCTGGGGGATCGTTTCGCTGCTGGCCGGCCTGTCCATCCTGTGGCAGGTGGTGACGATGCAACGCTGGGATGCTGACTGGCGCTTCAAGGCTAACATCTGGCGGGCAGTGATGGATGCCGCGCCCGGGCTTGAACCGGGGACAGTCATGGTGCTGCTGGTGCCGGATGATGGCTCACCGCTGCCTGCAGCCCTGCGCGGCACCGGGTTTATCACCCCGATGGGGCGCATCCTGTACCATGATCCGAGCCTTATCGTGGAGAATATCGGCAGGTCGGCGCAGGTCAACAGCGAGATCGTCTTTGAGGAGGACGGCGTCATCCTGAACGGCAAGCACCCTTATGACCGGGTACTATTCCTCCAGCTGGAAACCTATCCGGGTGATGATCCCGACGCACTGTCCGTGCGTGCCAGCGCCGTGGAGTGCCTCCCGGAGGAGTATGCGCCGCCGAGCCCCGAACACGAAATCTGCGGAAACCCCGGCCTGGTCACCGATGCGGAACTCAGCACCCCCGCCCGGGAACTTCTGTACTGAGCAGGGATGCTGCTCCTGCCATCACGCCCGGGCTTCTCCGGTTTCTGTCAGCGCATCAACACCGGTACGAGTGGTGAGGTGCAGGGCATAGAAGCCTGCCCCCGCAATCACGCAGATGCCCGCGCCGATGATCCACAGCAGCGCGGGGTTGTACGTATCCATGATGTAGCCTGCCGCGCCCGGCCCGACCGCTGAGGAGAGCGTCCACGTCAGCCCGTACATCGCCAGGTAGCGCCCGCGCATGTCCTGCGGGGAGAAGCGCGTGACGATCGCCTGCCCCACCGGCACCACCACCATCTCGCCGAGTGTGATGATGAGCATCGCCAGCAGAAAAAGCGCGAAGCCGGTCACGACCCCGTACATGCCAAACCCGAGCGCATACAGCAGCGCGCCGAGCGCCATCATTACCAGCGGCGGACGGCGGTTCGTCTGACGGGTCACGCTGAACTGAGTCAGAACGACGGTCATCGCGTTCAGGCTCATCAGCAGGCCGTAGCCCTGTGCCGCAAGGCCGTGTACGTCGCGCAGATAGACGGACAGCATGTTGTACATCTGCCCGTAGACGAGCGTCATCAGGAGGGTGATCAGCAGAAAGGCCATATACAGCCTGTCCCGGGTGACCGTACCATAGCCTGCCAGCGTCCGGAGTATGCTCTCTACGCGTGTGCCCTCGCTGCTGGGCGCCTGGTGCGTCTCACGGATGTACAGGTAGACGATCAGTGCCGTAATGCTGCTCAGGAGGGCATCGGCGATGAACACGATCAGGAATGAGCGGGCAACGAGCAGTCCGCCGATACTGGGGCCAATCACCCAGGCGAGATTCATCACCACGCGCATGATGCCAAAACCCTCGGCATGCTGTTCCTCAGGGAGCAGGTCGGCGACCATCGCCTGTTGCGCCGGATGGCCGACATCCGCCAGCACACCGACGACCAGCACCAGCACGTAGAAGTACTCGATGCGATCCGCGAAGCCGAACGCCAGCGCGCTCATGGCACTCATGATCAGCCCGAACAGCGCGATCGAACGTCGCCCGAAGCGATCAGTCAGTGCGCCACCGATCATGTTGCCGACTGCGCTGGCAATCGAGAACATCCCCAGCAGTATTCCGGCCTGCGCCATGCTGATCTGGAAGCGATCGGTGATGTAGAGCGCAAAGAAGGGGAACATCATCGTCGCGCCAACGCGGTCGATGAATCCCGCTCCGACAAGCACCCAGAACTGTTGTGGATAGCGGCGGGTAGTCGAAATAAGTTGGCCCAGCATCACGCCTCCGGTTGGACGGATCGTCCAGGAAAATCCATTATAGACTGGCCTGTATAGTGGGCGCGTCATCTGTTTGGATGATTTCCGGGCACTGGATAGAATCGCACCGTATTCAAACTTCAAACCGCCTGCGGAGCCCTCATGTCGCTGCCTGTACAGATTGCCCTTGGCCTGGTTCTCTCTGGCATGATCGGGGTTGCTGCCCACCGGCGTGGCTCGCTGGCTCTGAGCGGAATTGCCGGCGCGGTGGTTGTCGGCACGGTGATTTTTGGCTTTGGCGGCCTCGAGTGGGGGCTGCTGCTGATCCTGTTCTTTGTTTCCTCCAGCCTGCTGTCTCATTTCAGGGAAGCGGAGAAGTCCCGGGTGGCCGCTGAAAAGTTTGACAAAGGGCACCGGCGCGACTTCTGGCAGGCACTGGCAAATGCGGGGGCAGGGGCGCTGCTGGCGTTGCTCTACACCTTCCACCCTGTGCCCGCTGTGATGGCGGCATTCATCGCCACGATGGCGACGGTGACGGCGGATACCTGGGCCACCGAGCTTGGCGTCCTCAGCCGGGATCTGCCGCGACTGATCACAACGTGGAAGCTGGTGGAGAAAGGCACCTCCGGCGCGGTATCCGTCCGGGGTACGCTGGCGACCTCGGCGGGTGCGCTGCTGATCGGCTTTGCTGCGATGTTGTTCTTTTCCGCGTATGAGAGCGCACAGTCGGCGCTCTCAGGCGGGCAGGCCCCCTGGTGGCCGATCTTCCTGGGTATGGCGTGGACACTACCGGTTGCGCTGGCTGGTGGCCTGGCAGGGTCACTCTTTGACAGCCTGCTCGGTGCCACGGCGCAGGCGATGTATTACTCCCCTTACCGTCAGAAGGAAACCGAGAAGCGTATCGACCCCAACGGCCAGCCGAACGTGTTCCTGCGCGGCTGGGCCTGGCTCGATAATGACGCAGTCAACTTTGTCAGTTCACTGGTCGGTGCGGCGGTTGGTGCGCTGGCCTGGTGGCTGCTTGGCAGCCTGTAGGCTGAAATTCAGAGGAGCATCTGATGGGCGAACCTCCTGACCGCATACCGCCCGGAAAGGGTATGCCAGAAGCGGCACGGGAAGAAGTACAGTTCAGGGAAACTGCCCGTCGATCGTGGTTAGGGCTGGTCTCGATTGTACTGGGACTTCTCGCGCTGCTGGTGCTGTGTGGCAGCCTGGCGCTTTCTGCCGCCCTGAGTATGAGCCCGGAGATGCAGGGCCTGTCCACTGCTGAGACGATGGCGCTGGCCCAGCAGAACCCGGCGATTCTTCTCTCCAGCGTCATGATGCTGGCAACCGTGTTCTGCGCTTTCCTGGGCCTCAGCCTGGGAATCGGTGGTCTGTTCCAGCCCGGCGCTCGGAAGGCCGTTTCTATCGCAGGGATCGCCCTGAATGGGCTGTATGTCTGCGCCTTCGGCAGCCTGTTTGTGCTCGGAATCGCACTGCAGTTGGCCATCTAGCGCCGGGAACCTTCCGGCTACCGAGAGGAACAACTTCCCTATGAAGAGTGTGCGAGTGCTGGCGGTGGTGCTGGCGCTGATTCTGCTGGTAGGAGCGCCAGCGCTGGTGGGGCGGACGAGTGACAGCGGAGGGGTGTTCGGGCGCTGGAACCCGGCATACTTT
>JADZAD010000084.1 GCA_020852775.1 Anaerolineae bacterium | reverse complement strand
GTTCCACCGGGCGGCGCAGGGACTGATGCCCGTTTGCGGACACGACATCCGCGACGACCTGCTGGGCCTGTGCCAGTAGTTCTCCCGCATCTTTCATGTAGACAAACCCACGGGAGAGGATTTCCGGTGCCAGTGCCAGTTCGCCTGAGGCATTAACCAGGACGTTTACCATCACGACCCCGTTATGACCGAGGATTTCGCGGTCCCGCATGACCTCCGGGCCGATATCGCCCACGCCCGTCCCGTCAACAAATACGTAGCCACCCGGAACACGCCCGCGCACATCCAGTGAGTCCGGTGTGACTTCGATCACCGCGCCATTTTCCACCACGGCAATATTGTCCGCGGGGATGCCCAGCCCCATCGCCAGCCTGCGGTGCTGGTGCAGCATCCGCAGTTCACCATGAACCGGGACGAAGAAGCGCGGGCGCACCAGGTTGATCATGAACTTGAGTTCTTCCTGTGCCGCATGCCCGGAGACGTGTACGGCCTCGATCGGGTCATAAATCACTTCGACGCCGCGCTGAAGCAGGCGGTTGATTGTCCGGCTGACCATCTCCACGTTGCCGGGGATCGGGTGAGAGGACATGATCACCGTATCACCGGGGCCGACCACCAGTTGGCGGTGTTCACCATTTGCGAGGCGGCTCAACCCGGCGGAGGGCTCCCCCTGTGTCCCGGTTGTCAGGACAACGACCTGGTGAGGGGGTAGTTTCCCCGCCTGCTCGATGTCGATCAGCATCCCCTCCGGCACCTTCAGGTAGCCGAGTTCGCGGGCCATCTTGATGTTCTCGACCATGCTGAAGCCCGCCACGGCGACCTTCCGCCCGTGGTGCTCCGCGACGCTGACGACCTGCTGCACCCGCGAGATCAGCGAAGCAAACGTGGCGATGATGATGCGCCCGCTGGCCCGCTTGAAGACCCGCTCAAAGGCATCGGTGATCACCGTCTCGGAGGGTGTCCAGCCGGTGACATCGGCGTTGGTGCTGTCGGAGAACAGCGCCAGTACGCCGCGCTGCGAAAACTCGGCGAGCTTGGCGAAGTCAGGCGGCCAGCCATCCACCGGCGTGTGATCGAGCTTGAAGTCGCCGGTATGCACGACCAACCCAACGGGCGTGGTAATGCCCATCCCCACACAGTCCGGGATGCTGTGCGTCACATGGAAGAACTCGATAGTGAAGGCCCCCATGCGGATGGTGTCGCTGGCCTGGATAGGCACCAGCGTCACCTGCCGGGCCAGCCCGGCCTCCTTGAGCTTGACCTGGAGCAGGCCAGCGGTCAGCGGCGTCGCATAGACGGGTGCCTTGACGTGCTCCATCACATACTGGATCGCACCGGTATGATCCTCGTGGCCGTGGGTGATAATCACCCCGCGGATCGTATCGAGGCGATCCATGATGTAGTTGAAGTCGGGGATGATCGCGTCAATCCCCAGCATATCATTCTCCGGGAACATGATCCCCGTATCGATGATGATGGAGTCGTGGGTGTCGCCCTTAATGTACTCCATGATCATCATATTCTTGCCGACTTCGCCCAGCCCCCCTAGCGGGACAACGCGAAGTACGCCGGTATTATCGGCTTTTGCGCTCACGTATATGTCTTTCCTTTGCCTGGCAACTCTAAAAACAACAATCAGGTACTACGCATTTAACGGGTTTGGAAGGCCCTTCCAACGCCCAATCAATGTCAGAGTGACTCGGTTAGAGAGTGTGCAACCCGGTTCGATGGATGCTTATCACGAAGACAACACTGCTACCGAGGGTCATCACCTGCCTGAAAACCCGCAGGTGGAACGCGCCTGACTGGCACGTATCGTGGGAGTCTCTTTCTCAGTCAACTGAAAGTAGTGTAGCAGATGTGCGAGCCTTCCACAACTGTGAGGTGAAACTGACAGGGGAGGGCTGCCCTCGTTCTTTTCGACACACCCTCCTGGAGGGGTTATAATGCGCGGCATTCCATTATGAATGCCAGAGGATCGACGCTGTGAAGGGTGTCCTGACCTTTTTTTCAACCCTGTGGGATTACTGGAAGCATTTCGGGCAGTTTCTGGGTGACAGCATCGGAAGGTTGTTCCTGATGCTGTTCTACCTGACGATAGTCCTGCCCTTCGGGCTGGGCATGACCCTGTTCAGTGATCCGCTCGACATCAAGGACAAGACGCATTCCACCTGGAAGAAGCGCCATGTCGCTGAGCCGACGATGGAGAACGCCTACCACCAGGGCCTGTAACGGTCGCGTGCTTACCCACCTGTGAGGGCGCGGTAGTGCGCTATAAGCGCATCGCCATAAGCATCCCACGTATACTGACGAACATACGCCTGCGCCGAGCAACCCATCTCGTAGCGCAGGCCTTCGTTTTCATACAGGGCGAGCAGCCGTGCCGCCAGCGCATCCACATCCCGGATCGGGACGACGCTGCCATCCAGCCCGTCCCGGATCGTCGCCCCGACGTTTTCGGTGATGATGGACGGGACACCGCAGGCCGCAGCCTCGTAAACCACCATCCCGAAGCCTTCCTCGATCGAAGGCAGCACGAGCACCGAGGCGCTCCGGTAGAGGTTAGGCAGTTCGGCCTGTGGCACAAAGGGAATGTAGCGGTAGCTCCCTTCGTACCGCGGTAGAAAAGTCTGGCTGTCCGATCCCTTCCACCCGACCAGCACCAGTTCTGCGTCTGGCAGGTTCAGCCGCCGGAACGCTTCCAGCAGGTACTGGACTCCCTTCCGCAGGCAGATCAATCCGACGAACATCACGCGGAACGTCTGATCCGGCTTCTCACCGGGGCTGAAGCGTGTGGGGTCGAAGCCCAGCGGCGTCAGATGAATCCTGTGATCCGGCACGCCCCCCTCCCGCAGCGACCGGGCAACGGCCTCTGAGCAGACGGTGATACTGTCCGCCTCTTCGAATTCCTGCACCTGCTTGCGCGTAATCGCCGCCATCCCGGCGGGTGGACGCAGCCCCCAGCGGGCATATTCCTCCGCGATCAGTCGCT